>NZ_JAGETK010000029.1:0-2604 GCF_017573605.1 Salmonella sp. 32070601201500089SM | reverse complement strand
CGATCAACAACCTGTTTGACCGCTTCAATTTTAAACTCTTCGGGATAACGCTTACCGCTCATGGGCACCTCTCTTTAAGTCATCTTAAATGACTCTGAGGTGTCTGTTAAACCTGTGGCGATTCACATGGCATCTTCAGTTAGCCAAAGAAATGAAACAAGCTGGTTTTAACATTGATATGAACAAGCTTGTGTAACCACTTGAAAATTACTGCCTTAATGTGCCATAGTCATGTGACATTGATTCCCGCTACATTGCTCAAAGAATCAGACAGTTAGTATTTGGTGTCGCTCTCAGCCAGCTCCACCAAATAATGATCCGGATACGTCCGGTGAAGTACAGAAAGCCCGCACAGCACAAGCTCTGCGGGCTTTTTTACATCTATTGCCGCCTGGTGAGGATTGCTGAGAGCCTCACGGGCATTGACGTCAAATGACGCAATGGGTGACAGGGCAAAACGCCAAAAGTCTCACCAATAACTCCCGAAAGAATTGGAATACGAGAGTCAAAGAAAATAGAACACTCACTGAGAGTCCTGCCTGGCTGGGGCAAAGCTCGCAGTCAGACTGTCGAGCATAAAGATAAGCAGTTGCCCGTGAGACGCCAGGATGTTGGGCTACGGTATCCATAGATTTGCAAAAAATCAGCAGACCTTCTTTGCGAAGCTTTAATGATCAATTCTTTTCTGTCAGCTGCTTTAAGCGTCCTAGCCGTAGTGGCACGAGCAGCGGCGAAACTATCTATGCGCTGTCGAATGGTCTCTGTTCCTCCAGGAGCAATATTTTCTCACGCAATTTTTTATTACCGTAGGCGTTATTCAGCGTAGTCCGAAGACGTGATCCTGCTCACCCAGTCAAACATAACTTGCATATGATTGCCATTGGATGTCCTCACACCAACCTGACACGCATTTACACCTGTCGTTTTGCCAGTCAAAACCTGTCCATACTTCATATAGATTTTGATACCGACTCCCTGTTTATAGCACTTATTGCAAATCGAAAAATAATCTCTTCTTGATGGAGTATATTGCTGAAGATTAAATTCGTCAGCCGGCACCAGTGAAAGATTAAAAGCGTCATTACCTGATAATTCTTCAAGAATTGCCAGAGACTCTAATTTAACTTCAATGCGCTTATTTCCTTTAGGTTTATCCGAAGCCAGAATCAAATTTTCCCTCGGATTAAACTTCGCAATGTAGCCTGTGATTATCCGGGCATTATTACTCACCAATCGAACAGGGATATCATTAAAACGTAGAAATTGAACTCGACGAGCAAGCATAGAATAATCCCGCGGCCATATTTCAGCCTCTCGCCCGTAGGAAATATCATTTACAGCCATACATTCCATAAAGATATATTCATCTATGCTGAATGAAAAAGCCCCGAATTCACGGGGCTGAATAAAACGAAATAAATTAACGTAACAGAGACAGCACGTTCTGCGGGACCTGGTTAGCCTGCGCCAGAACGGAAGTACCGGCCTGCTGCAAGATCTGCGCGCGAGACATGTTGGAAACTTCGGTCGCGTAGTCGGAATCTTCGATACGGCTACGCGCTTCAGACAGGTTGTTTACGGTATTGCCCAGGTTGGTGATAGCAGAGTTGAAACGGTTTTGTACCGCACCCAGATCAGAGCGCAGCGCATCCACCTGCGCCAGCGCGGCATCAATTTTCTGCAGCGGGTTTTCGGTGGTTTTAGCGGCTGCTTCCGCCAGCTCTGGTTGTGCTTTGAAATCATGACCAGCGGCTTTGCTGGCATTGTAGGTTTTACCGTCGATAGTAACGACTTCGGTTTTACCGTCTACGCCACCCAGTTGGTTAGCCGCTGTTTTGGTAGTGCCGTCAGCAGCAGTATAACTTGTGGTTTTAGCTTTAATTGCTCCTGTCGCTTCATCGTAATCTGCGGCGTAATACTTATCGCCAGCTTTAAGCGCATAACCGCCTTCAATTGTCTTACCATTTTTATCGGTATAAGACATTTTGACCAACTCAGCGCCATTAGCATCGGTAGCGTCAACGCCGCCAGCAATTAAGGCATTTTTAGCATCTGCTGAAACAACTGCCGGTGTATCTTTTAACTCCTGTACTTCTGTTTTAGTTGTCGCACCAGCAGGCATTGTGGTTTTAGTTGCGCCAGCCGCAAGGGTTACTGTACCGTCAGTAGCAACGTTAACTTCATAATCGCCATTTTTGGCGGCATCAGCACCAGTAAAGCCACCAATAGTAACAAAGTACTTGTTATTATCTGCGTCAAATTTAACCGCACCACCGGTTACAGCAGCCGTACCAGTCGTACCACCCGTAGCCGTTTTAATAGCTGCATCAGTAAGACCCGATACATCCAGTGTAGTACCATTATCGGCATAAGCTTTCGTTGTTACTGCTGTATCTTTCACATCATACGCTTTCTGCACGTTCAGTGAGTCCAGACCCAGGGTCTGAGAGTTGATCTGCTTCAGATCGATATCGATAGTTTCACCGTCGTTGGCACCAACCTGGATGGTCAGGGTGTTGTCCTGCGCCAGGACTTTCACGCCGTTGAACTGAGTCTGGCCGGATACACGGTCGATTTCGTTCAGGCGCTGGGTGATTTCAGCCT
>NZ_JAGETK010000028.1:0-4478 GCF_017573605.1 Salmonella sp. 32070601201500089SM | reverse complement strand
ATGCCGAACTCAGAAGTGAAACGCCGTAGCGCCGATGGTAGTGTGGGGTCTCCCCATGCGAGAGTAGGGAACTGCCAGGCATCAAATAAAACGAAGGGCCCTGTCGGAAGACAGGGCCTTTTGTTTTTGTCTGTTTCTGCCGGATGGCGGCTCCGCCTTATCCGGCCTACAGGGACGCGCCGATCTACCCTCAATATAACCACAAGCCTTCCCAACACAGATACGGTAAACTATTGCCGATTGAGTATCAGGAAAGCAGCCATGACCCACTCCCTAAAACCCTGGAATACCTTCGGCATTGATCATTGTGCAAAGCACATCGCATGCGCTGAAAACGAACAACAACTACTGAGCGCCTGGCAGCAAGCAACTCGTGAGGGACTGCCGGTTATGATCCTGGGTGAAGGAAGCAATGTCCTGTTTCTGGAAAATTACGCCGGCACCGTGATCCTTAACCGCCTGAAAGGCATTGAGGTCAATGAAACCGCGGACGCCTGGCACCTACACGTCGGCGCAGGCGAAAACTGGCATCAGCTGGTTCGCTACGCGCTGGACAACAACATGCCCGGCCTGGAGAATCTGGCGCTCATCCCTGGCTGCGTTGGTTCCTCGCCTATACAGAATATTGGCGCGTATGGCGTAGAACTACAGCGCGTCTGCGACTACGTTGACTGCGTTGAACTGGAAACGGGAAAACGTCTGCGTTTGTCCGCGGCGGAATGCCGTTTCGGCTATCGTGACAGTATCTTCAAAAATGAATATCAGGATCGCGTTGCGATCGTCGCGGTGGGTCTGCGTTTGTCAAAGCAATGGCAGCCGGTGTTGACCTATGGCGATCTTACTTGTCTGGACCCGAAAACGGTCACCGCGCAACAGGTGTTTGATGCTGTATGCCATATGCGCACCACAAAATTGCCGGATCCTAAAGTGAATGGCAATGCGGGCAGCTTTTTTAAAAATCCCGTTGTCGCAGCCGATATCGCTATGGAACTGTTAGAACGATTTCCCAACGCGCCGCATTACCCTCAGGCAGACGGCTCAGTGAAGCTGGCGGCAGGCTGGCTGATAGATCAATGTCAGTTGAAAGGCGTCACCATTGGCGGCGCTGCGGTGCATCGCCAACAGGCGCTGGTATTGATTAATGCGAATGATGCGACAAGTAAAGATGTGGTGGCGCTGGCGCATCATGTCCGGCAAAAAGTGGGTGAAAAATTTAATGTCTGGCTGGAGCCTGAGGTTCGCTTTATTGGTCGGTCCGGAGAGGTGAACGCTGTGGAGAGCATTGCATGAAAGATACTACCGTTCCCCTGACGCTGATCTCACTACTTGCCGACGGAGAGTTTCACTCAGGCGAGCAGTTGGGTGAACGGCTGGGAATGAGCCGCGCGGCTATTAATAAACATATCCAGACATTACGCGACTGGGGAGTAGATGTATTTACCGTTCCCGGGAAAGGATATAGCTTACCGGAACCCATCCAGTTACTGGATGCTGACCGTATACATAGCCAACTGGATAGCGGAAACGTGGCGGTATTGCCCGTTATCGATTCAACCAATCAGTATTTACTTGATCGAATTGGCGAGCTGCGTTCAGGCGATGCCTGTGTAGCAGAATACCAACAGGCGGGGCGTGGTCGTCGCGGGCGTAAATGGTTCTCACCGTTTGGTGCGAATCTATATCTTTCAATGTACTGGCGTCTGGAGCAGGGGCCTGCGGCGGCAATAGGCTTGAGTCTGGTCATTGGAATTGTGATGGCGGAAGTGCTGCGTGAACTGGGCGCAGATAAAGTTCGTGTGAAGTGGCCTAACGACCTCTACCTGCTGGATCGCAAACTGGCGGGTATTCTGGTCGAGTTAACCGGTAAAACGGGCGATGCCGCACAAATAGTGATTGGCGCTGGTATTAACATGGCAATGCGTCGCGTAGAAGAGGACGTGATAAATCAGGGATGGATCACACTACAAGAGGCCGGAATTACGCTTGACCGCAATATGCTGGCCGCAAAGCTGATTTATAAGCTACGTGCTGCGCTTGAGCTTTTTGAGCAAGAAGGTCTTTCTCCTTATCTTTCGCGCTGGAAAAAACTGGATAATTTTATTGATCGCCCGGTAAAACTAATTATTGGCGACAAAGAAATATTTGGTATTTCTCGCGGCATTGATACTCAGGGTGCATTATTGCTTGAACAGGATGGCGTGATTAAACCCTGGATGGGTGGGGAAATATCGCTGCGAAGCGCCGAATAGTAAAAAAGGGGAGTCGGTACTCCCCTTTTTTCTGTTATTTCCGCAATCTTACCTGTTCCACCGCATGGTTAGCGCTCTTAGTCATAATAAGGCTGGCACGTTCTCGCGTGGGTAAAATATTTTGTTTTAAATTCAACCAGTTAATTTCTTTCCAAAGCGAAGTCGCTGTATTAACAGCTTCTTCTTTAGATAATTTCGCATAATTGTGGAAATAAGAGTCAGGATCGGTAAACGCCCCTTCGCGGAATTTCAGGAAGCGATTGATATACCACGTCTGAAGAAGTTCTTCTGGCGCATCAACGTAAATAGAGAAATCAACGAAATCAGAGACAAATACATGATGCGGATCGTGAGGATAATCCATACCGCTTTGTAAAACATTCAAACCTTCAAGAATCAATATATCAGGTTGAGCGACGGTTTTATCCCCTTCAGGAATAACATCGTAAATCAAATGAGAATAGACTGGCGCCGTCACGTTCGGTACGCCCGACTTGAGGTCAGAAACGAATTTCACCAGTCGGTGCATATCATACGATTCGGGGAACCCCTTTTTCTTCATTAACCCGCGTTCTTTCAACACCTGGTTTGGGTGGAGGAAACCGTCTGTGGTAATCAATTCAACACGGCGGTGTTCCGGCCAGCGACTCAGCAACGCTTGTAGAACGCGTGCTGTCGTGCTTTTACCCACTGCGACGCTGCCCGCGATACTGATGATGTAAGGGATTCGCTGGCCGTTAGTGCCCAGAAACTGTTCCAGGACAGCCTGACGACGCAGATTTGAACTGATATAGAAATTTAGCAAACGGGAGAGAGGTAAATATATTTCTGCAACTTCTTCCAGCGATAAATCTTCATTAATGCCTTTTAACTGCGCGATCTCATCCTCGGTCAGGGTCATCGGCACAGAATCGCGAAGCGCAGCCCACTGGCTGCGATCAAACTGTAGGTAAGGCGTCATTAACGATTGCTCTTTTATACTCATAAGCATGTTTCTGGCTGCTATTGCTACATCAGTTCAGCGATGAACGAGGGCCATCCCTGACATGCAACGGCACGTCACATTTAAGTTAATTTGGACAATGGGCAGGAGGGTAACACCAGATGGGGAGGAATAATAAGAAAAAATCTCGCTGTGAAAGCTATCCCTGAGAAGCAATGTGACGAATATACCAGATACAGAAGATTGCTTTCTATCGACGGAGCGTTGAAATGCCGCGTCGTATCCTGGTCAGACGGTCGGTAAAATGCCGAAAATTTATGCTCTCTTGTTTGAAATTAGAGCATTTTTGTCTCTTATAGCGCAAAATGTGAGCGATAGAACATTTTATGCAATTTTTTAGTTGCATGAGCACGCAGGTCTCCATAGAATGCGCGCTACTTGATGCCGACTTAGCTCAGTAGGTAGAGCAACTGACTTGTAATCAGTAGGTCACCAGTTCGATTCCGGTAGTCGGCACCATCAAGTCCGGTGGGGTTCCCGAGCGGCCAAAGGGAGCAGACTGTAAATCTGCCGTCACAGACTTCGAAGGTTCGAATCCTTCCCCCACCACCATTTTCGGCCGCGCGATGGCGCAGCCCGAGACGATAAGTTCGCTTACCGGCTCGAATAAAGAGAGTTTCTCTCGATATTCAGTGCAGAATGAAAATCAGGTAGCCGAGTTCCAGGATGCGGGCATCGTATAATGGCTATTACCTCAGCCTTCCAAGCTGATGATGCGGGTTCGATTCCCGCTGCCCGCTCCAAGATGTGCTGATATAGCTCAGTTGGTAGAGCGCACCCTTGGTAAGGGTGAGGTCGGCAGTTCGAATCTGCCTATCAGCACCACTTCTTTTCTCCTTCCTGTTTTTCTCTTCTGTTTATTAGCATTCAACAAGTCGGGCGTGTTGCCTGGTTGATGTGGTGATATCACCGATTTATCCGTGTCTTAGAGGGACAATCGATGTCTAAAGAAAAGTTTGAACGTACAAAACCGCACGTTAACGTCGGTACTATCGGCCACGTTGACCATGGTAAAACAACGCTGACCGCTGCCATTACTACCGTACTGGCTAAAACCTACGGCGGTGCCGCTCGCGCATTCGACCAGATCGATAACGCGCCGGAAGAAAAAGCGCGTGGTATCACCATCAACACTTCTCACGTTGAATACGATACCCCGACCCGCCACTACGCACACGTAGACTGCCCGGGGCACGCCGACTATGTTAAAAACATGATCACCGGTG
>NZ_JAGETK010000027.1:4215-6224 GCF_017573605.1 Salmonella sp. 32070601201500089SM | reverse complement strand
TTCAGCATCATCTCCCAGGCCGCCACCGCCTCGCCAAAGCGCTGCTGCTCAAAGGCGCTGAACGCATACAGGCTTAACACCCGGATATCCGTGTGGTCGCGGCTCACCAGCCGGCGCAGCAGCTCCCCGCCGCGGCGGTTATCCTCCGGGTCGGACGAGCGCGTCAGCGCCTCCGCGTAGCCCAGCGCCGCATCGCTGTTTTTCGGGTCCAGACGGTAGGCGTTCGCATAGGCCCCGGTGGCGGTACCGGCATTACCCAGTACCATACCGGTGCGCCCCAGCATGAGCCAGCCCTCAACATTGCCGGCATCATTCTGCAGGCGGGTGCGCAGCCCCAGCGCCAGCCGCGCCATCTCCTCCTCATTCAGCGGCTGCGCCTGCGGGTCCAGCGCCCGCGCCAGCAGCCCCGGCGTCTGCGCCGTCGCCTGCTGCCAGGCCCTGACCTGCTGATAGCTGCCGGTCTGTGAGTAACTGATGGCGGCCACGACCAGCGCAATAACCACACCCGGCACGTAAACGCCCCACCCGGCGCGCGCGCCGCAAACCGGGGTGTCCGCCGGCAGCGGCTCCCGGCGCAGGCGCACCCGCCGGCGCGTGCGGGCGACGATTATCCACCCGCCCGCCACGATGGCGGCCAGCGGCAGCACCCACAGCAGCACCGTCAGCGGGGTCAGCGGCGGGTCGTAGGTGACAAAGTTGCCGTAGCGCGCCACCATGTAATCGATGATTTCCTGGCGGCTCTTCCCCTCCTGCATCAGGTCATACACCCTGCGGCGCATGTCGGTGGCTATCATCGCGTTCGAGTCCGCAATGCTGTTGTTCTGGCATTTCGGGCAGCGCAGCTGCTCCGTGAGCTGGCGGAACTGCTGCTCCTGCGCTTCATCTTTAAACGGCATCACGTCGGTGGTTGCCCGCGCTGACCCGGCGATAACCAGCGCCAGCATCAGCATCACCATGCCCGGTAACAGTCTCATTGCGCCGCCTCCCGGCTGTATCTGTCCCACAGCGGTTTCAGTTCACTTTCCCATACCCGGGCATTCAAATCGCCCGCATGGCGGTAGCGGATAATCCCCCTGCCGTCGATGAGGAAGGTTTCCGGCGCGCCATACACGCCCAGGTCCAGCCCCAGCATCCCGTCGCTGTCCGATAAACTCAGCGCATACGGGTTGCCCAGTTCCTTTAACCAGGCCACCGCCTTCGCCCGGTCGTCCTTATAGTTCAGCCCCACCACCCGGATACCCTGCGCAGAAAGCTGGTTCAGGTACTGATGCTCGGCGCGGCAGGTCGGGCACCAGGTGGCCCAGACGTTAAGCAGCACCGGTTTCCCCTGCGTCAGCACCTCCGCCTCATAGTACTGACCCGGTGTCTCCAGCGATTCCAGGCGGAACGCCGGCACCGGCTTCCCGGTCAGCGCCGATTCGAGATTCGTCGGGTCATCCCCCTGCGCGTTGCGCGTCAGCTGCCACAGCAGCGCCGCGGCAATCAGCAGAAAAATCAGCAGCGGTAATAACAGTACGTTGCGTTTCATCCGGCCTCCGGCAATGGTTTACGGCGGCGGTAGCGCGGGTCCGCCAGGCACAGCAGCCCGCCCAGCGCCATCAGCAGCCCCCCGGCCCATATCCAGCGGACAAACGGTTTGTAGTACAGGCGCACGGCCCACGCGCCGTTGTCCAGCTCCTCCCCGAGCGCGGCGTACAGGTCGCGGGTCAGCCCGCCGTCAATCGCCGCCTCGGTCATCACCATCCGGCTGGTGTTGTAGAGCCGTTTCTCCGCGTGCAGCACCGCCTCCGGCTCGCCGTGGCGCGTCACCCCGATGAGGGCCACCCCGCCGCGGTAGTTGGGGCCGGTGATGTCCCTCACCTCCCGGAAGGTGAAGCGGTAGTCGTGAATGGTCACGCTGTCGCCCGCCCGCATCCGCACGTCACGCTCCACGCTGTAATTCTGGCTGAAGGCGATGCCGGTAATCGTCACCGCCAGCCCGAGGTGCGCCGCCACCATTTCCCAGTAGC
>NZ_JAGETK010000027.1:0-4134 GCF_017573605.1 Salmonella sp. 32070601201500089SM | reverse complement strand
CGCCAATTTCCCAGTAGCTGAGAGAGGTTTTCGTGCCGCGGGACACGCGCTGTACGGCTTCGGCCACCGCCAGCACCGCAATCCAGCAGGCCATCGCCATCCCCACCGCCGTCATGGCGATGATTTTATCTTCCAGCAGCCATGGCAAAAGTACCGACAGCACCAGGGTGGTGACAACGGCAGCCCACAGCAGTTTCCTGATGTTACGCGGCCGGTCCCGGCCCCAGCGCACCAGCGGCCCCACCCCCAGCAGCAGGGCAAAGGGGACCATCAGCCAGGTGAACATGGTGTTAAAGAACGGCTCCCCCACCGAAATGCTGCCCAGCCCCAGCTGTTTGTGCACCAGCGGCAGCAGGGTGCCCAGCAGCACCACCAGCATGGCGGCCATCAGCAGGACGTTGTTGCCGAGCAGCAGCGACTCGCGCGACCACAGCGTGTTGTTCACCCGCGAACGCACCCTGTGCCCGCGCACGGCGAACAGCAGCAGCGAGCCGCCGGTGACCAGCACCATAAAGGCGAGGATAAACATTCCGCGCGCCGGGTCGGAGGCGAAGGCGTGCACCGACACCAGCACCCCGGAGCGCACCAGGAAGGTGCCCAGCAGGCACAGCGAGAAGGCGCAGATGGACAGCAGCAGCGTCCACGCCTTAAAGCCGGCGCGCTGTTCGGTGACCGCCAGCGAGTGCAGCAGGGCGGTACCCGCCAGCCACGGCATAAAGGAGGCGTTCTCCACCGGGTCCCAGAACCACCAGCCGCCCCAGCCCAGCTCGTAGTAGGCCCACGCCGAGCCGAGCACAATGCCCAGCGTCAGGAACACCCACGCCGCCAGCGTCCACGGGCGGGCAAAACGGGTGAACGCGCTGTCCAGACGCCCGCTCAGCAGCGCGGCGATGGCGAAGGCGAAGGCCACCGAGAAGCCGACATAGCCCATGTACAGCAGCGGCGGGTGGAAAATCAGCCCCGGGTCCTGCAGCAGCGGGTTCAGGTCGCGCCCCTCCACCGGAAAGGCCGGCAGCGTGCGGGCGAACGGGCCGGAGGTGAACAGGATGAACGCCAGAAAACCGGCGCAGACCATCCCCATCACCGCCAGCACCCGGGCGACGATATCCGCCGGCACCGGCCGGCTGAACACCGCCACCGCCAGGGTCCAGCCGCTCATCAGCAGCACCCACAGCAGCAGCGAGCCCTCGTGCGCCCCCCAGGTGGCGGCCACCCGGTACCACACCGGCAGCTGCGTGTTCGAGTTGCCGGCGACATAGGCCACGGTGAAGTCGTTAACCACAAAGGCGTGCACCAGCACGAAAAACGCGCCCGCCACGCAGATAAACAGCAGCCAGGCGAACACCCCGGCCGACGCCATCATCCGCGCGTCACCGCGCGCCACGCCCCACAGCGGGTAAACGGACAGCAGCAGCGCCACGCCGAGCGCCAGGCACAGCAGCGCGTGGCCGTATTCAGGCATCATGATGAGGTGTCCTTATCAGCGCGTTGCGGGCGGCGGTGGTTTTCCTGCATCGCCTTTTCCACTTCCGGCGGGGTGTAGTTCTCGTCATGTTTGGCCAGCACCTCGTGCGCCAGGACGTGGTTGCCCTTCTCCAGGGTGCCCTGCACCACCACCCCCTGCCCCTCGCGGAACAGGTCCGGCAGTATCCCCTCATAGCTCACCGTCACCGACCCTTCGGCGTCGTAGAGGCTGAAGTTCACCTTCAGCGAGTCCGGGTCGCGCCTGACGCTGCCGGGCATCACCATCCCGCCGACGCGCAGGCGCTGGCCCGCCGCCGGCAGCTGCTGCGTCTCGCGCTTGCCGTAGAGGATTTCGCCGGGGGTATAGAACAGGTCAATATTCGCGCGCAGCGCGTACAGGACCAGAGCGGTGGTCAGCGCCAGGCCCGCCAGCACCGCGCAGACCACCCATAGCCGGTTTTTACGTCGCAGGTTCACGCGGCCTCCTGTTGCGCCTGTGCGGCACGCATCCGCGCCTCGCGCGCCCGCTGCTGCGCCACGCCGCGCAGAATGGCCCGGCGCTGCAGCACCGTGTGCAGCGCCAGCAGCGCCAGCGGCGCCACGGTCATCGCCACCGCCAGCCAGACAAAAAAGGCGTACCCGCCCATGGCGAAAAAATCGCTCCACGATGAAAATGCCGGACTCACCGGTGCCCCCTTTTCAGTATCAGTTCGCTCACCCACGGGCGGCGTTTTTCCATCAGTAAAATCAGGTTGCGCATCCGCATCAGCGAAAACGTCATAAAGAGCAGCAGGAAGCCGGCGATGGCCCAGCGCAGCGGCGAGCGCATCGCCGGGTCGATACTCTGCTGCATCCGCGTCGAGCCCTGGTGCAGGGTGTTCCACCACTCGACGGAATAGTGGATAACCGGCAGGTTCACCACGCCGACCAGCACCAGAATGCCCGCCGCGCGCCCGGCCATTTTACGGTCGTCAAAGGCGTGCCACAGGGCGATGACCCCGGCGTAGAGAAACAGCAGCACCAGCTCCGAGGTCAGGCGCGCGTCCCACACCCACCAGGTGCCCCACATCGGTTTGCCCCACGCCGCGCCGGTGACCAGCGCGATGAAGGTGTACACCGCCCCCACCGGCGCCATCGCCGCGACGGCAAGGCTGGCCATTTTCATCTGCCAGACCAGCCCGGTGAACGCCGCCACCGCCATCGCCGCATAGATACCCATCGACCAGATGGCCGCCGGGACATGCAGGTACATAATGCGGTAGCTCTCCCCCTGCTGGTAGTCCGCCGGGGCGAAACCAAAGCCCCGGACCCAGCCCGTGGCCAGCGCGATGATGCCGACTGCCGCCAGCCACGGCACGAGCCTGCCGCAAATCTGATACAGCCGGGGCGGCGCCGCCAGCTGATGAAGGGTTTTCCACATAGTCGTCACCTGACCTCCTGAAACCAGTAAAATGTCCGTCGTGCCGGGGCGCTACTGCGTACTGATGCGCAGCGCCGCCGCGGTGGCGAACGGGCTTAACGTCGCGCTGCCCGCCAGCAGCGCCCCCAGCACCGCCAGATAGCCGTCAGCGGGTAAATGCATCGATGCCGCGTCCATCGCCGCGGTGGCGAAAATCAGCACCGGGACACTCAGCGGCAGCACCAGAATGCCCAGCAGGACGCCGCCGCGCCGCAGGCCGGCCGTCAGCGCGACGCCCGGCGCGGCGAGAAACCCCAGCGCCGGCGTGCCGAGCAGCAGCGTCAGCGCCATGATTTTCCAGCCGTACACGTCCATCCCCAGCAGCAGCGCCACCAGCGGGGAGAGCATCATCAGCGGCAGGCCGGTCACCGCCCAGTGCGCCAGCACCTTCGCCAGCACCACCGCCGGCAGCGGCACCGGCAGCAGCATCAGCTGCTCCAGGCTGCCGTCCTGCAGGTCGTCGCGAAACAGCCGCTCCAGCGCCAGCAGCGAGGCCAGCAGCGCCGCCACCTGGATGATGCCCGGCGCGATACGCGCCAGCAGCTGCGGCTGCGGCCCGACGCTTAACGGAAACAGGGTGATGACCATCAGGAAGAACCACAGCGGGCCGGCGATGTCCGCGCCGTGGCGGAACGCCACGCGCAGCTCGAGACAGAAGACACGCCACATCACAGCCCGGCCCCCCCGCCGGTCAGCACCAGGCGGCGGACGGTGTCCGCGGCCCCCGGCAGCGGCTGGTGGGTGGTGAGAATGACCATCCCGCCCTGCGCCGTGTGCGCCGCCATCCGCCGGGTGAGGCGCGCCACGCCGTTAACGTCAATGGCGGTGAACGGCTCGTCGAGCACCCACAGCGCGGCGCGGGTCAGCCACAGGCGGGCCAGCGCCACCCGGCGCTGCTGCCCGGCCGAGAGCTGAGCGACCGGCACGTCCTCAAATCCCGCCAGCCCGGCCTGCGCCAGCGCCTCCGGGAGGCGCGCGCCGTCGCCGGGGTGGAAGAAGTGCAGGTTCTCCCGCGCCGTCAGGCGGGTTTTGATCCCCGGCTGGTGCCCTATCCACAGCAGGCTGCGATGGAAGCTGTCGCGCACGCGGCGCAGGGGCTCGCCCTGCCAGTACACCTCGCCGCCGTCCGGGCGCGCCAGCCCGGTCAGCAGGCGCAGCAGGGTGGTTTTTCCGGCGCCGTTGCCGCCGGTGACCTGCACCCACTCCCCGGC
>NZ_JAGETK010000026.1:17263-24839 GCF_017573605.1 Salmonella sp. 32070601201500089SM | reverse complement strand
GTCCGCAGGCACGCCGTCGTTACGCTGAAATTGCTGACCACCTGGGCCTGAGCGCGCCGGGCGACCGTACCGCCGCTAAGATTGAAAAACTGCTGGCATGGCTGGAAAGCATTAAAGCTGAGCTGGGTATTCCTAAGTCTATCCGTGAAGCAGGCGTACAGGAAGCTGACTTCCTGGCACACGTTGACAAACTGTCTGAAGATGCCTTCGATGACCAGTGCACCGGCGCTAACCCGCGTTATCCACTGATCTCCGAACTGAAACAGATTCTGCTGGATACCTACTACGGTCGTGATTTCACCGAAGGTGAAGTTGCAGCGAAGAAAGACGTCGTTGCCGCACCGAAAGCAGAGAAAAAAGCGAAAAAATCCGCTTAATTCGTTATCTGTTTTAGCATGACAATAACGGCCTCAATTGAGGCCGTTTTTTTGTTTTACCTGTTTATCTGATGCCTGAAGGCGCTATGCTGATCATCTGGCCTACGTGCTCACGGCACGCCCTTCGTCAGGAGGCCTGAATAATGACCTCCAAAGCGCTACAGGGCGTTTTATAAGCCGATCTTTACCTCAGGTATCATATGTGCCGATGACGCTCCTGAATCGCCGTCAGTGAGCCCTCCTCCAGCGCGTCCTTATAATGCTTACGGCAAACTGAAACGTAGCGTTCATTCCCGCCAATAACCACCTGTTCGCCTTCGTTATAAGGCCTGCCGTCCTGATCAAGGCGCAGAACCATACTGGCTTTACGACCGCAGAAACAGATAGTTTTTAATTCCACCAGCTTATCTGACCATGCCAGCAAGTATTGGCTGCCGACAAAGAGCTCCCCACGAAAGTCTGTTCGTAGCCCATAGCAAAGTACTGGAATATCTAATTTGTCGACAACCTCGGATAATTGATAAACCTGCTGGCGAGTCAAAAACTGGCTTTCGTCGACTAACACGCAATGTATTGTCTGCCGCGCGCTCTCGGCACGAATCTCTTCAAACAAGGATGTATTTTGGTTAAACAATTTTGCCGGCGACGACAAACCGATACGAGAGCTGACTTTGCCTGCGCCGAAACGATCGTCGATTTCCGCCGTATATACGACGGTACGCATCCCGCGTTCCTGATAATTGTATGAAGATTGCAGCAGTGCAGTCGACTTACCCGCATTCATTGCCGAATAGTAGAAATATAGCTGTGCCATTGGTCGCAGGACCTCACCTGAGTGAAATAAAGATTGGCGGGATTGTACCATAATTTACCGACGCGACGGCGCGGCTCGCGCTCCGGTGAGTATTAAGAATTGTACAAACATCGCTCACTATACCCAAAATAATTCGCGTTGCTTAAAGGCGGCAAGGGAGTGAGTCCCCAGGAGCATAGATAACTATGTGACTGGAGTGAGCGAGCGTAGCCAACGCATAAGCAACTTGAAGTATGAAGGGTATATACACATTCCTTCACAAATTATGCCGTTAAAATTCATCAACAATGCTTATCATCACCCGCCAATATGAAAACCTTGTACTTATTGTTACCGTTACTCATACCCGGTGCAAAGTAATAGGGTTTTCTTGTAAGGAAATCTAATACAAGAGATTGATATCTCAGCAATGAGATCGTATTTCATCATGATAAAATGTGACCTGACTCCTAAATTTTTAGCGACAGACGGTGAGTATCCCCCCTGCCAATAAGCTCTTTTTTGTGCGGCGCCTCAAGGAAAATTTAAGTTGAGATAATTAAAACGTGTGCTTAATAAAGCGTAATTTTGAATTCCTTACATTCCTGGCTATTGCACAACTGAATTTATCGCTCTATTATTAGCTCAACAAACCACCCCAATATAAGTTTGAGATTACTACAATGAGCGAAGCACTTAAAATTCTGAACAACATCCGTACTCTTCGTGCGCAGGCAAGAGAATGTACTCTGGAAACGCTTGAAGAAATGCTGGAAAAATTAGAAGTTGTCGTTAATGAGCGTCGTGAAGAAGAAAGCGCTGCTGCTGCTGAAGTGGAAGAACGCACTCGTAAACTGCAACAGTATCGTGAAATGTTAATTGCCGACGGCATTGACCCGAATGAACTGCTGAATAGCATGGCTGCCGCTAAATCCGGCACCAAAGCTAAACGCGCAGCTCGTCCGGCTAAATATAGCTACGTTGACGAAAACGGTGAAACTAAAACCTGGACTGGCCAGGGTCGTACACCGGCTGTAATCAAAAAAGCAATGGAAGAACAAGGTAAGCAACTGGAAGATTTCCTGATCAAGGAATAATTTACTTCCTGGATGCTTAAAATCCCGCCGCTGGCGGGATTTTTTTTGCCTGAGTTCTCCGCTGACGACCCCAGGCATAAAAAAGCGCCGGATTTACCAGCGCTTCTGTTAAAAAATTTATAACGTATCGTTACTTCTTAATACCCATTTCTTCTTCAAGCCAGGCTTTAAATTCAGCACCCAGCGAATTATGACGGATGCCATATTCAACGAATGCCTGCATATATCCTAACTTATTACCACAGTCATGGCTTTTACCCTTCATGTGGTAGGCTTCAACCGTTTCTTTTTCGATCAGCATATCGATAGCATCGGTCAACTGAATTTCATCCCCGGCGCCCGGAGGGGTTTTCGCCAGCAACGCCCAGATATCCGCGCTCAACACATAACGCCCGACAATCGCAAGGTTAGACGGCGCGACATCCGCTTTTGGTTTTTCAACCACGCCAACCATCGGCACACTTTCGCCCGGCGCCAGCTCAACGCCTTTACAATCGACCACGCCGTATGCGGTCACATCTTCTACTGGCTCAACCATAATCTGGCTATTGCCGGTTTCGTCGAAACGGCGGATCATTTCAGCCAGGTTATCCTGAGACAGGTCGGACTCATATTCGTCAAGAATAACGTCTGGCAGAATAACAGCGACAGGTTCGTTTCCGACAACGGGATGCGCGCACAATACGGCATGGCCCAGGCCTTTTGCCAGCCCTTGACGTACCTGCATAATAGTGACATGCGGAGGGCAAATAGACTGAACCTCCTCCAGAAGCTGACGCTTAACGCGTTTTTCCAGCATCGCTTCCAGCTCAAAACTGGTATCAAAGTGGTTTTCAATAGAGTTTTTAGACGAGTGCGTAACAAGCACGATTTCAGTAATGCCAGCAGCGATACATTCGTTCACGACGTACTGAATTAATGGCTTATCAACCAGCGGCAGCATCTCTTTCGGGATAGCTTTGGTCGCTGGCAGCATCCTGGTTCCCAATCCCGCGACCGGGATAACGGCTTTTTTGACTTTCGAATTAAGGGCAGCCATTTAAAATTCTCCTGGACTGTTCATGTATTGAACGTGTTCATTAATCTGTATCGTGTTCCAGTATATCAGTACCAGAACAAGCCTCAGGTCCAAAAAGGACTTATATTGGTATAATTAAGACAAATACTTATAAATCTGCCGCAGATAGTAACACTCGTCGGGAAAGGCCGGTAAAGCAATTTCCGCTCACTCTTCCGTTTGGTCATTCCGCAGACAACATCAATCGCAGACGCCCTCCTGCGCCCCATATTTGACACTGCCATGAGTCGCAACGCTGGCTTAATTGGTTAAGGTAGGCGTTACCCAATGTTCCTAGCGGCACGCCGCTGCTAATTTGAACCTGATGAGCGCCCGTATTTAAGGTGGCGTTCAATCCGGCGGAGACGAGAATCAAATTTTTGAGCTCACTGTGATAGTAGCCGACAAATAGCGGGAATTGCCCAGGTAAATTGGCTTGTCTGAGCAGATGATTTACCTGTTTTAATAGCGCGCCTAACTCCGGTAAACGGTGCTTTTGTTGGCCGAGCTGATCCTGCAATAAGCCGTTAAATAGCGCCCGCAGCAACAATGCGGCTAACACGCCGTTATCGCCCGCCCGGGTGACATCCAGGCAATAAAATGCCAGTTCGTTATCAGATAGCGGCGCAATATCCAGCACCAGTCCAGGCTGATCGGCGGAGACGAGCTGCCGGTAATTAATGCGGCAATGAGAAATCACCTGCTGTACCGGGGGCTGCAATTCCTGCAACAATTGCGCTGCGGCGGTTGGATTACTCACCATTGCATCCCAGTCACGAAACAGGCGTTCTTCTTCTTCAACCCGCGAGTTAAACATATTAGGGTATAAGCAAGCGAATACGGTTTCCCGCAAGCGGTTGAGATCTTTTACCGGCTTCAGCAAGACATCTTCAACCCCAAGGCGTAACGCTTTGGCGATATCCGCCATATTTTCTGTTGCGGAAATAACCAGAATAGGCGTCTGGTCTCCGCGATTACGTAAGTTTTCTACCAGTTTGAGACCGTTCATTCTCGGCATAGCGATATCACATATCATGAGATCAGGGGTAAAACGCCCCATCAACTCCAGGGCATCTACCCCGTCGCCTGCCAATGCCGTTGTCGCTCCCAAAGAGGAAAACCACGAATCCAGAAGCGAGCGAAATACAGGCTCGTCTTCAACAATAAGAATCTGTTTTCCGACCAATGGCTGCGTCATGTTCTCTCCCCTGACTGGCTTTAATCAATAGTGGCATGGTATTGCCGCTTGCGCCTGTCAGAATTTGCTTAAGTGATCGTAAAAGGTACATTAAACGTCGGTACGCACCAAGGGTATAAGTTCGTCCATCTTTTTCTCTACGGCTAACTGACCCGCCGCAATAGCGGCATGGGCGCGATGAAAATCCAGCGTTGAGATTTGCGGACAGAATGGTTGAATGAGAATATCAGGCGGATCGCCAGCCATACGGTTACGTTTAAGACGATTTTCCAACACCTGGATGGAGGTTGTCATGATTTCCATTGCCCCAGGCGAACTCACGCCACGGCGTGAAGTCAGGCTACTGAAACGTTCTTTTAAACGCTTATGCCAGGGCAGCGCATCATCGCTCTCTTCATTGATATTCCCGACATTTACAGAGAGCAAATCTTGCTGCATGAGGTGGGCATCATGTTGCAGGTCTACCGCAATAACGATATCAGCCCCCAGCGCCCTGGTTAACGAAACAGGTACCGGATTAACGACTGCGCCATCTACCAGCCAGTAACCGTTATGTTCAACCGGAGACATCAGCCCTGGCATACTGCACGACGCGCGTACGGCAAGGTGTAGATCGCCTTCAGTAAACCATAGCTCTCGTCCCGTGCTAAGATTCGTCGCGACCGCGCCAAAACGTCTTGAACAGTGGTCAAAATCCGTGACGGGCATAATATCCCGATAGTGATTAAATACGCGTTCGCCGCGAAGCAACCCTCCTCTGCCCCAGGATACATCCATCAGGCGTAAAACATCCCAGTAGCGGAATGAACATACCCACTGTTCAAGCGCCGATAATTTATTACAGGCATACGCGGCGCCGACCAGTGAACCTATTGAGCATCCTGCAACGATATCAATATCAATGCCTGTTTGCTTGAGGGCTTTGATGACCCCAATATGAGACCATCCTCTCGCTGCGCCAGATCCCAGCGCCAGCCCTATTTTCATTTTTCTCATCGTACTTAACGACTTCCCCTGGCTTCAAGACGTAGCAACATCGCCACTGCTCAGTTAACATAATGCCACCCTGGCGTTCAACGCCGTTTTTTATATTCAGGGAGATTATTGTGTCTCAGCCTTGTCCCTGTGGTAGCGCTGACGAGTATAGCCTATGTTGTGGTCGTATTGTGTCCGGAGAACGAGTAGCACCCGATCCGTCACATCTCATGCGCTCTCGTTACTGCGCTTTTGTGATGAAAGACGCAGATTACTTAATTAAGAGCTGGCATCCAACCTGCAATGCGGCCGCGTTTCGTGATGATATCATCGCCGGATTTGCCAATACCAGGTGGCTCGGCCTGACTATTTTTGAACATACCTGGTCAGAAGCAGAAAATACAGGGTATGTTAGTTTTATCGCGCGTTTTTCCGAACAAGGGAAAACCGGGGCGATTATCGAACGTTCTCGTTTTATCAAAGAAAACGGTCAGTGGTATTATATTGACGGTACCCGCCCGCAGTTGGGTCGAAATGATCCCTGCCCGTGCGGTTCAGGCAAAAAATTTAAAAAGTGCTGCGGCCAGTGACGCCTGACAGTATCGATACAGCAAACACTCTCAACAGGATTTTTCCGGCAATGCAATCACTACAACGTAAAGTTCTGCGTACTATTTGTCCCGATCAAAAAGGCCTTATCGCGCGGATTACCAACATTTGCTATAAGCACGAGCTTAATATTGTGCAAAACAATGAATTTGTGGACCATCGCACCGGACGCTTTTTTATGCGGACCGAGCTGGAAGGCATCTTCAATGATTCCACTCTTCTGGCCGATCTGGACAGCGCCTTACCGGAAGGCTCTGTTCGTGAACTCAATCCCGCCGGACGCCGTCGGGTAGTGATTCTGGTTACCAAAGAGGCGCATTGTCTGGGCGACCTGCTGATGAAAGCCAACTATGGCGGGCTGGATGTTGAAATCGCCGCGGTCATTGGCAACCATGAAACGTTACGCTCGCTGGTTGAACGTTTTGAGATCCCTTTCGAACTGGTCAGCCATGAGGGATTAACGCGTGAAGAGCATGACACGAAGATGGCGGACGCCATTGATGCCCATCAACCGGACTATGTGGTGCTGGCCAAGTATATGCGTGTTTTGACGCCAGGTTTTGTGGCGCGCTTCCCGAACAAAATTATCAATATCCACCACTCATTCCTGCCGGCGTTTATCGGCGCGCGCCCTTATCATCAGGCCTATGAGCGCGGCGTGAAAATCATCGGCGCTACCGCGCACTATGTGAATGATAATCTGGATGAAGGCCCAATCATTATGCAGGACGTGATTCATGTCGATCACACTTACACCGCAGAAGATATGATGCGTGCCGGGCGCGACGTTGAGAAAAACGTATTAAGCCGCGCGCTGTATCAGGTTCTGGCGCAGCGGGTCTTTGTTTACAGCAATCGGACGATTATTCTTTAATCGTCAGTAATATGAATTGATTAGCTTTAATCCGTTACGGATGAAAAGTACGCAAACAGTTCATTTCAGGCAAAGGAATGCTTTACAGCGGCGTGTCATTTGATATGATGCGCCCCGCTTCCCGAAAGGAAGCGGGCCAGTATTAAGCATTACCCCGTGGTGGGGTTCCCGAGCGGCCAAAGGGAGCAGACTGTAAATCTGCCGTCATCGACTTCGAAGGTTCGAATCCTTCCCCCACCACCATTATTCACTACATCGATGTAGTTAACTCGATGAGCAATGCAGAAGTTTGCACTTGTCGGGGAAGGGTGAGAACCTTCGATTAAGGTTCGACTCGAGCGAAAGCGAGAGAACGTTGCCAACGGCAACGGCCCGTAGGGTGAGGAGCGAAGCGACGAATAATCCTTCCCCCACCACCATCTTCAAGCTTTACCTACAATTTGAATTACCCTTGGTGGGGTTCCCGAGCGGCCAAAGGGAGCAGACTGTAAATCTGCCGTCATCGACTTCGAAGGTTCGAATCCTTCCCCCACCACCATCATGATTTTCAGAAAGCATCTAACCTTCATTCGACATCGGTTTGTCATAATTCTACC
>NZ_JAGETK010000026.1:0-17169 GCF_017573605.1 Salmonella sp. 32070601201500089SM | reverse complement strand
TCTACCCATGCGGGGAAGGATGAGAAGCTTCGACTAAGGTTCGATTCGAGCGCAGCGAGAAAGCGTTGCCGCAGGCAACGACCCGAAGGGCGAAGCGCGCAGCGCTGAGTAATCCTTCCCCCACCACCATCATGATTTTCAGAAAGCATCTAACCTTCATTCGACATCGGTTTGTCATAATTCTACCCATGCGGGGAAGGATGAGAAGCTTCGACTAAGGTTCGATTCGAGCGCAGCGAGAAAGCGTTGCCGCAGGCAACGACCCGAAGGGCGAAGCGCGCAGCGCTGAGTAATCCTTCCCCCACCACCATTACTTCATAAGGCACCAATTTCAAATCAATCAGCACTGCCCCGTATCCTTACCCCACAGGCAGACTGCACTCCATGGCGCCATGGCTTATTGGCTATCTTATCAATACTTCTTCCTGACAATCTTTTTCGCCTCCTTTGATTGGTTGATTTTTCGCCTGATGAGATCAAAGGCGGCATATGTCTCGCTAAGTTGATCTGGGGTGAGCGTTCCCTTGAGTCGGTTTCTTTCGGCAATGAGCGCTGAACAATCATCCTTAGATTTTTCCGTATATATACTTGCCATGTAATACCAAATATAGGCCTGCTTATTATCTTTAGGCACACCCTGGCGCCCATGAGCATAAATTTCCCCAAGCGCTGATTGTGCCGGAGTAAACCCCTGCTCTGCCGCTTTGAGGTACCACTTCAGCGCATTCCGGCTATTTTCAGGCACGCCTCTTCCCGTGCTATATGCTACGCCAAGCTGATATTGCGCTTTCGCAAAATCCTGTTTTGCTGCTTTTCGATACCATGCGATAGCCTGTCTGTCGCTTTGCGCGACGCCGCGACCAAATGCAGACATGATGCCCAGATGCGTTTGCGCAGCAGGCAGCCCCTGGCGAGCGGCTTTGCGATACCACGCCAGCGCCTGTTGGTAGTCCTGAGAAACGCCCTCACCCTGCATAAACATCACGCCGATCGCATCCTGCGCCTCGGCCAATCCTTGCGCTGCGGCTCTGCGATACCACTCCAGCGCCAGGTTGTGATCTTTCAATAAGTGATAACCGTTGTAATACCATACGCCAAAATTGTACTGTACCTTTGCCATCACGCGTTGCGCTGTTTTTCGATACCACGTCTGAGAGTGAACCCGGTCAGCGGGATGCGCTTTATCATAGAGCGCATTCAGCGGAATGTGGCCTGGCGTATAGCTGCCTGGTATACCTTCATTAAGCCAGTAAACTGCCTGACGATAATCCTGAGGCACGCCTTCACCATAAAAATAGGCAACGCCGAGATAAAGTTGCGCGGGGTAGTACATATTTTCCGCCGCTTTACGCATCAAGATCGCCGTTTGCTGATAATCCTGAGGAACGCCCTGACCGTGGGCGTACATTACTCCAAGCTTAAATTGTGCTGACGAAGCTGAACCCTGTCCGCGGACAACGCCCGCATCATTGGTTGGAGAGGCGGCTTTTCGATACCACTCCAGCGCTAGCTGGGTATTTTGGGGAAACCCATCGCCATACATATAGGCGTCACCGAGGATTTCTTGCGTACTACTATCCCCTAGCTCTGCCGCCTTGCGATACCACTCCAGCGCTTTTTGTCGACTAAGTGGAAAATTTTCACCATAGTTGTAATGATAGCCAAGGATGAAATAGGAAAAATCAGAACCTTGTTTACCCGCTTTCTCCAGCCATTTTATGGCTAGTTTATAATCAGGCTTAACGTATCGCCCCTCCGCATACCAGCTTCCAAGCGAGAACTGCGCGCTTTCATCTCCTTGTTCCGCTTTTTGCTCTAATTCCTGAACGTACTGGCATTCTTCTGAGTCGGCGGGATAGCGCTCCTCGCAGACAGCAGCGTGAGCCATTTTTGAAATAAATATATTTAATATTATTATTTTGAAAATTGATGAAAAACGCATACAACTATCCTTATTGTCGTTTATGGCGTGATTATATGCTGCATCATCATTTTTCTGCTTACAAAAAACTCGCACAGATGCTGAATAAACCCAAAAACAAAGAGTACGGATTCAGATGCCAGACATGGCAGACCCGCTGTAAACGAAACAAGGCGGCGGTCGATAAGGCATTTATGCCGCACTCCGGCAAACAGCCATAAAAAAACTCCGCCGAAGCGGAGTTTAGGGCATCGAGAGAAAATCAGTGACGTGCACGAACAATCTGGTATTTGCGGGTCAGATACTCGACCGGCACGCTCCAGATATGCACCAGGCGCGAGAATGGGAACAACAGGAACAGCGTCATCCCCAGTACCAGGTGCATACGGAAGATAAAGGCTACACCATCCAGATGTGCGGATGCGCCACCGTGGAAGGTCACAACTGACTGCGCCCACCCGACCAGCTTCATCATTTCACTCCCGTCCATATGCTGGGCGGAGAACGGAATGGTCAGCAGGCCCAGCGCGCACTGAATCACCAGCAGCGAGAGAATCAAAATATCTGCGCCGGTAGTGGTGGCGCGGACACGTGGGCTAAACAGACGACGCTTGAGCAGTAAAATACCGCCAACCAGCGTCAGCACGCCGCAGGCGCCGCCGGCAATCATCGCCATCTTCTGCTTCACGTCGACCGGCAGAAAAGCTTCATACATCCAGTGCGGCGTTAACATGCCCAGGAAGTGACCGGCGAAAATACCCAGAATCCCAATGTGGAACAGGTTTGACGCCAGGTTCATTCCTTTGCGATCCAGCATCTGACTGGAAGCCGCCCGCCAGGTGTACTGGCCGTAGTCGTAACGTAACCAACTACCGATCAGAAATACCGATCCGGCAATGTACGGGTAGATATCAAAGAAGAACATATTCAGGAAGTGCATTAGTGCTGTCCTCCGGTGGTGATATTCAGATATTGCGGCGCCACGGCCCCGGCAAAACGACGCTGGTGAGCGGAGATTTCCGACTCGCCACACCCCTGATCGGCGAAGAATTTCACCTGCTCTTCTTCCCAGACCGCATCCAACGCCTGTGGGGTATCATCACGTGCTTCATTCGCAATTTTTTCAGCCACTTTGTCGCTGTCGATAACGGTATTCGCCAGTTTTAACAGCAGATCGAACAGCACCGCATAACGGCTGTCACGCTGTTGCAAACGTGCGCTGAGCAGCGCCAGAATCGGCGCGATATCCTGTAAACCCCCTAACGCTTCACTTTTCGGCAATTGCGCAAGGTATTCCAGATACAGCGGCAGATGATCGGGAAGTTCGCGGCTGTCGAGCTGCAAACCGTGCTGCTCATACTGTGCCATCAGGTCAACCATCGCCTGACCGCGATCGCGGGATTCCCCGTGTACATGTTCAAACAGCAGCAGCGATGTGGCGCGACCACGGTCAAACAGTTCACTGTAGGCGGCCTGTACATCCAGCATGTCCTGCGCGGTTAAATCGCGCAGGAAAACGCCCAGAGTCTGGGCATCCTCTTTATCCAGGTTCTCAGATGACGCGAGCGCATCGAACAACTCCTGCTGATGCTGCCACAGGGCAGCATCCGGGTACTCGAGCAGACGCGAAACAATGACGAGTTCAATCATGCGTGCGGCTCCGTTTTGCTGGTCACATCAACAGCGTCGATGCGGCGGCTGTTGAACAGATTGAATTTGGTATCAGACCCGTGGCAACCATCGCCGAAGGTAAAGCCACAACCGCTTTTCTCCGGGAATGCGTCACGCGCCAGTTCACGATGGCTGCTCGGTACCACAAAGCGATCTTCATAATTAGCAATCGCCAGATAACGATACATTTCCTGCGCCTGGGCTTCGCTTAAACCCACCTCTTCCAGCGCGCGGGTATCCACTTTACCGTCTACGGTTTCCGCACGTTTGTAGTGACGCATCGCCAGCATCCGTTTCAGCGCCAACAGTACCGGCTGGGTGTCGCCAGCGGTCAACAAGTTCGCCAGGTACTGCACCGGGATACGCAGACTGTCTACATCCGGCAGAATACCGTTGCTGCCCAGTTCACCCGCGTCGGCGGCAGACTGAATCGGCGACAGCGGCGGCACGTACCAGACCATCGGCAGCGTGCGGTATTCCGGATGCAGCGGCAGCGCCAGCTTCCAGTCCATCGCCATTTTGTACACTGGCGATTGCTGCGCCGCATCGATCACGCTCTGCGGCACGCCGTCCTTCAGCGCCTGCTCAATGACAGCCGGATCGTTTGGATCGAGGAACACGTCCAGTTGACGCTGGTACAGATCTTTTTCGTTTTCCGTACTGGCGGCGCTTTCAATGGCATCGGCGTCATACAGCAGTACGCCAAGATAACGGATACGACCCACGCAGGTTTCCGAGCAAACAGTCGGCTGACCAGCTTCGATACGCGGGTAGCAGAAGATGCACTTCTCGGACTTGCCGCTCTTCCAGTTGAAGTAAATCTTCTTGTACGGGCAGCCGGTGATGCACATCCGCCAGCCGCGGCACTTGTCCTGGTCGATCAGCACGATGCCATCTTCTTCACGCTTGTAGATAGCACCGCTCGGGCAGGTCGCCACGCACGCCGGGTTGAGACAGTGCTCGCACAGGCGCGGCAGGTACATCATGAAGGTGTTTTCGAACTGGCCGTACATCGCCTTCTGCATGTTTTCAAAGTTCTGGTCTTTAGCGCGTTTTTCGAACTCGCCGCCCAGAATCTCTTCCCAGTTTGGCCCGCTGGTAATTTTGTCCATCCGCTGGCCGGTAATCAGCGAGCGCGGACGCGCGATCGGCTGATGTTTGCTTTCCGGCGCGGTATGCAGGTTCTGGTAGTCGTAATCAAACGGCTCGTAGTAGTCGTCGATGCCCGGCAGATGCGGGTTAGCGAAGATTTTACCCAGCAGCAGCGCCCGGTTGCCCATGCGCGGCTGTAGTTTGCCGTTGATTTTGCGGATCCAGCCGCCTTTCCATTTTTCCTGATTTTCCCAGTCATTCGGAAAACCAACGCCAGGCTTACTTTCTACGTTGTTAAACCAGGCGTATTCCATACCTTCGCGACTGGTCCAGACGTTTTTACAGGTGACTGAACAGGTATGACAGCCGATGCACTTATCGAGATTCAGCACCATGCCGACTTGTGAACGAATTTTCATTTTACGCTCTCCTGTACCTGGTCATTGCCTTCGCCATCCAACCAGTTAATGTTCTTCATCTTACGTACCACCACAAACTCATCGCGGTTGGAGCCGACGGTACCGTAGTAGTTAAAGCCGTAGGCTAACTGCGCATAGCCGCCGATCATATGGGTCGGTTTCGGCGTAATGCGCGTCACCGAGTTATGAATACCGCCGCGCTGCTGGGTAATTTCCGACCCCGGCAGGTTTACGATACGTTCCTGCGCGTGGTACATCATGGTCATGCCCGCCGGTACACGCTGGCTGACCACTGCACGTGCGGTCAATGCGCCGTTACTGTTGAAGACTTCGATCCAGTCGTTATCTTCAATGCCCAGATCTTTGGCGTCGGTTTCGCTCATCCACACAATCGGGCCGCCACGCGACAAGGTCAGCATCAACAGGTTATCGCTGTAGGTCGAGTGGATACCCCATTTCTGGTGCGGCGTCAGGAAGTTGAGCGCCTTCTCCGGATTACCGTTGGATTTACGCCCCATCACCGCTTTCACCGAGCGGGTGTCGATCGGTGGGCGATACACCAGCAGACTTTCGCCGAAGTCGCGCATCCACTGGTGATCCTGATACAACTGTTGGCGACCAGACAGCGTACGCCATGGGATCAGCTCGTGAACGTTGGTATAACCGGCGTTATAAGAAACGTGCTCATCTTCCAGACCAGACCAGGTCGGGCTGGAGATAATTTTGCGCGGCTGGGCCTGAATATCGCGGAAGCGGATTTTCTCTTCTTCTTTATTGGTTGCCAGATGCGTATGGTCGCGACCGGTAAACTCGCTCAGCGCCGCCCAGGCTTTCACCGCCACCTGACCGTTGGTTTCCGGCGCTAACGTCAGGATCATCTCTGCCGCGTCAATCGCCGTGTTGAGCATCGGCTGGCCTTTCGCCGGACCGTCCGCTTTGGTGTAATTAAGCTTACGCAGCAAGTCCATTTCGCTTTGCGTGTTCCAGGCAATCCCTTTCCCGCCGTTGCCGATTTTCTCCATCAGCGGGCCGATAGAGGTAAAGCGTTCGTAAGTCGCCGGGTAATCGCGCTCAACGGTCATGATGTGCGGCGCGGTTTTCCCTGGAATCAGATCGCATTCGCCTTTTTTCCAGTCTTTCACGTCCAGCGGCTGCGCCAGTTCAGCGGCAGAATCGTGCTGGATCGGCAGCGTCACGACGTCAGTCTCTTTACCCAGGTGGCCTACACAGACTTCGGAGAATTTCTTCGCAATGCCTTTGTAGATTTCCCAGTCGCTTTTCGATTCCCAGGCCGGATCTACGGCGGCAGACAGCGGATGAATAAACGGATGCATATCCGAGGTATTCATATCGTCTTTTTCATACCAGGTCGCCGTCGGCAGTACGATATCGGAGTACAGGCAGGTGCTCGACAGGCGGAAATCCAGCGTCACCACCAGATCCAGTTTGCCGTCCAGGCCATTGTCACGCCACTCCACTTCTTCCGGCTTCACTCCGCCCTGTTTACCCAGATCCAGCCCCTGAATACCATGCTCAGTACCCAGCAGATATTTCAGCATATACTCATGGCCCTTACCGGAAGACCCAAGCAGGTTAGAACGCCAGATGAACAGGTTACGCGGGTGGTTTTTACCGTTTTCCGGCTGCTCGGCGGCAAAGCGAATCGAACCCTCTTTCAGGGATTTGACGGTATAATCTACCGGCGTCATACCGGCTTTTTCCGCTTCACGCGCAATATACAGCGGGTTAGTGCCTAACTGCGGCGCCGACGGCAACCAGCCCATACGCTCGGCGCGCACATTGAAGTCAATCAGATGACCGCTATAGCGGGATTTGTCCGCCATCGGCGACAGTAACTCCTCGGCGGTCACCGTCTCGTAGCGCCACTGGCTGGAGTGGTTATAGAAGTAAGAGGTGCTATTCATGTGACGCGCCGGACGCTGCCAGTCAAGGGCAAACGCCAGCGGCTGCCAGCCGGTCTGCGGACGCAGTTTTTCCTGGCCGACGTAGTGCGCCCAACCGCCGCCGCTCTGACCAACGCAACCACAGAACACCAACATATTGATCAGCCCGCGATAGTTCATATCGAGGTGATACCAGTGGTTCAGACCGGCGCCAACGATAATCATTGAACGCCCGTGCGTTTTGTCCGCGTTATCGGCGAACTCCCGTGCGATACGGATGATCTGCGCCCGCGGCACGCCGGTGATCTGCTCGGCCCATGCTGGCGTATACGCTTTGGTATCATCATAACTGGCGGCACAATTTTCATCGTTCAGGCCGCGTTCCAGACCATAGTTCGCCATGGTCAGGTCATACACGGTGGTGACTAACGCTGAAGAGCCATCGGCCAGTTGCAGACGTTTTGCCGGCAGTTTATGCAGCAGGACGTTATCCAGCGCCACATGATTAAAGTACTCTGAACCCTCGCCGCCGAAATACGGGAAGCCCACGCCAGCAATCTCATCCTGGCTGCCCAGCAAGCTGAGCTGCAATTCAGTTTCTGCACCGGTAGTCCCGTCGCGCTGTTCGAGGTTCCATTTGCCTTTTTCGCCCCAGCGGAAACCAATTGAACCGTTTGGCGCCACCATTTCACCGTTGCTGTTGATAGCGACGGTTTTCCATTCCGGGTTATTTTCCTGCCCCAGCGAATCAACGAGATCGGCAGCGCGCAGCATACGACCTGCGGCATAATAACCATCACGCTCTTCAAGCATCACCAGCATTGGCATGTCGGTATAGCGACGGACATAATCGGTGAAGTACTGGCGCGGGTTGTCGAGGTGGAACTCGCGCAGCATGACGTGGCCCATCGCCAGCGCCATCGCCGCATCGGTCCCCTGCTTCGGTGCCAGCCACAGATCGCACAGTTTGGCGATTTCAGCATAGTCCGGCGTCACCGCGACGGTTTTGGTGCCTTTGTAACGTACTTCGGTAAAGAAGTGGGCATCCGGCGTACGGGTTTGCGGCACGTTAGAGCCCCAGGCGATAATATAGCTGGAGTTGTACCAGTCAGCGGATTCCGGCACGTCGGTCTGCTCGCCCCAGGTTTGCGGGGAGGCTGGCGGCAGGTCGCAGTACCAGTCGTAGAAGCTCAGGCAGGTACCGCCAATCAGCGAAAGATAACGTGCGCCGGAAGCGTAGGAGACCATCGACATCGCCGGAATGGGTGAGAAGCCCGCGACGCGGTCAGGACCATAGGTTTTCACGGTGTACACGTTGGAGGCGGCGATCAGCTCGTTCACTTCCTGCCATGAGGAGCGAACAAAGCCGCCACGACCACGCGCCTGTTTGAAGCTTTTGGCTTTATCGGCATCTTCAATAATGGAGGCCCATGCCTCTACCGGATCGCGATGCAGTTTTTTCGCCTCGCGCCACATCTTCATCAGACGTTTGCGCATTAGCGGATATTTCAGTCGGTTAGCGCTGTAGAGATACCAGGAGTAACTTGCCCCGCGCGGGCAGCCGCGAGGTTCATGGTTTGGCATATCGGGACGGGTGCGTGGGTAATCGGTTTGCTGTGTTTCCCAGGTCACCAGACCATTTTTGACATAAATTTTCCAGCTACAAGAACCGGTGCAGTTCACCCCATGGGTTGAGCGCACAATTTTGTCATGCTGCCAACGTTGGCGGTATCCGTCCTCCCAGTCCCGGTTTGTTTCGAGAAGCTGGCCGTGCCCATCGGCAAAGGTTTCGCCCTTCTGCTTGAAGTAGCGAAACCGGTCCAGGAATTTACTCATCGGGTTTCTCCTGTGTGGAACCTTACGGCTCTCTGATAAATCGACATTGCTTAACTAAGGGCGAAGGTAACGCGCTGAATGGGCGTGAGAATTGATAACGATCAAGGCGGACAGGGATGCAAATGGCGCGCAAACCTCCTGCATACTCCTTTTGGAGGAGGAGTTTTATTTATATATATTACTGATTTAATTACATAAAATTAAATTTACGCACGACATGAATGTTAAATTTTCAACAAGTGGGTATTAAGGGGTATCCCCCTGGATGACCGATAAAAATGTGCGTGGTCAGCCCTGTCGCGCCTCTCTTCTTGATTATAAGTATGTTGTAACTAAATGCGGGTAAAAAAAAGCGCGGTCTAACGCCGCGCAAAGGATAATCAAAAGTTACTTTTTATTTTTAGAATGACGTCCATATACCGCCCAGGTAATAACGACGCAGGCGATATAGAAAATAAGAAAGACTTTCATCGCGCCGACTGGCGAACCGGTTAAGGCTAAAGATGAACCAAACGCTTTCGGAATAAAAAAGCCGCCAATCGCGCCAATCGCGGAAATAAAGCCCAGCGCCGCCGCCGTATCGGTCGCCGCTTCACGCATGGCTCTTTCGTCCGACCCGCCTTCCGCTTTTACCCGGTCCATCGTCAGTTTACGGAAGATAACGGAGATCATCTGGAAGGTAGAACCACTCCCCAACCCAGCCGTCAGGAACAGCGCCAGAAATACCCCGTAGAACGCGATAAAGCTACCGCCAACGCCGCCAGTAGGTAATGTCAGGAACAGCAGACCGCTGAAAATCGCCATCAGGACAAAGTTGATAAGCGTGACGCGAGTCCCCCCCAGACGGTCAGAAATTGCGCCGCCTGCCGAACGCGCCAGCGCGCCGATAAACGGACCGAAAAACGCATAATGCAGGATCTGCACATCCGGGAATTGCGTTTTAGACAGCATAGCGAACCCCGCGGAGAAACCGATAAACGATCCGAAGGTCGCCAGATACAGCAGACTCATGATCCACAGATGACCACGTTTGAGCACCGGCAGTTGCTCTTTTAGCGAGGCCTTAGACGTCGCCAGTTCGTTCATGCCGAACCACGCTGCCAGCGTAAAAATGGCCAGGAAAGGCACCCAAATCCAGGCTGCGTTCGCCAGATAGAGCTGAGAACCGTCCGGCTGCTCTACACCGTGGCTGCCAAAGGCGGCAAAGATAGAGAGCGAAACCACCAGCGGCGCAACCAGCTGCATCACACTCACGCCCATATTGCCCAGACCGCCGTTCAGACCCAGCGCGCCGCCCTGCTTTTGTTTAGGAAAGAAAAAGCTGATGTTCGCCATACTGGAGGCAAAGTTCGCGCCGGCAAAACCACACAGCAAGGAAATAATAATGAAAGTGCTAAATGGCGTACTGGTATCCTGAACCGCAAAGCCTAACCATACGCAAGGCACGATGAGGATACCGGTACTGAACGCTGTCCAGCGACGTCCGCCAAATAGCGGCACCATAAAGGAGTAAGGCACCCGTAGCAGCGCGCCGGAAACAGATGGCAGCGCAGTCAACATAAAGAGCTGATCGGTCGTAAAATTAAATCCCACTTTCGGCAGGTTCACCGCCACTGCGCTGAATAGCATCCAGACGCAAAACGCCAGCAGTAAACACGGGACAGAAATCCACAAATTACGGCTGGCGACACGATGGCCGCGCTGCTGCCAGAATGCCGGATCTTCCGGACGCCATTCCGTGATAACAGCGCCAGTTGCCCTTTCCGGGGCGGATGAGTGACTCATAGACACCTCTGATTCTTGATTTGATGTCTGCCACATTAGGGTTTACTGCCGAAGGTAAGTTGATATAAATCAAAGGAAAAGTCGTCATCACCGGCGACTAAAAATAGTTATTACCCTTAATGAGTAGGCTATTTTGGTAAAAAAGCTGTGGTTTTTCACCATGCTGTGTCTGTCTACTCCTTCCCGTCGCAGATACCTCTCTACGGCGGCAATTAAGGAGTAACTCGTTATAGGTATGGGTATACTCCGCTGTATCGTTGAGAATAGCGGCACAGCCGATTGACGCCCCTCTTTTTTGCTACGTTTTTTCGGCGACATTACCCCGAAGAAAGAAGGTAACATGTTTAAACGGTGTTTCTCTCCTCTTACGCTGGTTAACCAACTGGCGCTGATTGTCATGCTCTCTACCGCTATCGGCGTGGCGGGGATGGCGGTTTCCGGCTGGCTGGTTCAGGGCGTACAGGGTAGCGCTCATGCGATTAATAAAGCGGGCTCATTGCGTATGCAAAGCTATCGACTACTGGCAGCTGTCCCGCTGGATGCTAAAGATCAAAAGCTGCTGGATGAGATGGAGCAAACGGCATTCAGCCCGGAACTGACCCGCGCCGCTGAGCGAGACGGGCAGCAGAAGCAGCTTAAAGCGTTGCAGGATTACTGGCATAACGAACTCTCGCCAGGACTACAGCACGCGCAAAACGCGCACGCGGTCGCAGAAGATGTCACGCGCTTTGTGGCGGGCCTGGATCGCCTAGTGACGTCGTTCGACCATACTACTGAATTGCGTATCGAACGCGTGGTATTAGTTCACCGGGTAATGGCGATCTTTATGGCGCTATTGCTGGTATTTACGATTATCTGGCTACGTGTTCGCCTTTTGCAGCCCTGGAAACAGTTGTTATCAATGGCGCGCGCCGTCAGTCAGCGCGACTTTACCCAACGTGCCAATATCAGTGGACGCAATGAGATGGCCGCGTTGGGTTCTGCGCTCAATAATATGTCTGAAGAACTGGCCGAAAGTTATGCGGTACTGGAACAGCGCGTACAGGAAAAAACAGCCGGTCTGGAACATAAAAACCAGATTCTCTCGTTTTTGTGGCAAGCCAACCGCCGACTGCATTCACAGGCTCCGCTATGTGAACGTCTTTCGCCGGTACTGAATGGCCTGCAAAATTTAACCCAGTTGCATGATATTGAGCTGCGAGTCTATGACCTGGAAGATGAAGATAATCATCAGGAATTTACCTGTCAGTCGGACATCAGTTGCGATGATAAAGGCTGCCACCTTTGCCCACGTAGCGCCCTGCCGATGATTAACGGCGGCACCACCTTAAAATGGCGGCTCACCGACTCTCACACCCAATACGGTATTTTGCTGGCGACGCTGCCCTATGGACGCCATCTCAGCCACGATCAGCAACAGTTGGTGGACACGCTGGTTGAACAGCTTACCGCGACTCTGGCGCTCGACAGGCATCAGGAGCGCCAGCAGCAGTTGATTGTCATGGAAGAGCGTGCCACCATTGCCCGCGAACTGCATGATTCTATTGCCCAGTCGCTCTCTTGTATGAAGATGCAGGTGAGCTGCCTGCAAATGCAGGGCGACGTGTTACCGGAAAGCAGCCGTGAGTTACTCAGCCAAATTCGCAATGAGCTGAACTGCTCCTGGGCGCAACTGCGCGAACTGTTAACCACTTTCCGCTTACAGTTGACGGAACCCGGGCTACGTCCGGCGCTGGAAGCAAGCTGCCAGGAGTTCAGCGCCCGGTTTGGCTTTACGGTAAAACTGGATTATCAGCTTCCCCCCCGCCTGGTGCCGTCACACCAGGCGATACACCTGTTGCAAATTGCCAGGGAAGCCCTCAGCAACGCCCTTAAACACTCTCATGCCGACGATGTGGTGGTGACAGTGACGCAATGTGGCAAACAGGTCAAACTAAAAGTGCAGGATAATGGCTGCGGCGTCCCGGAAAACGCCGAACGCAGTAATCACTACGGCATGATCATCATGCGCGATCGGGCGCAAAGTTTGCGCGGCGATTGCCAGGTACGCCGACGCGAGACTGGCGGAACAGAGGTCACTGTTACTTTTATTCCAGAAACAAACTTCACAGAAACCCAGGGAGATACCCATGAATAATCAGGAACCGGCAACCATCCTGTTAATCGACGACCATCCGATGCTACGCACGGGTGTAAAGCAGCTTGTGAGTATGGCGCCCGATATCAGCGTGGTCGGAGAAGCCAGCAACGGTGAGCAGGGTATTGACCTGGCGGAATCGCTCGATCCCGATCTGATCCTCCTTGATTTGAATATGCCGGGAATGAATGGTCTCGAAACGCTGGATAAATTACGCGAAAAAGCGCTGTCAGGACGTATTGTCGTTTTCAGCGTATCCAACCATGAAGAAGATGTCGTCACGGCGCTAAAGCGCGGCGCGGATGGTTATCTGTTGAAAGACATGGAGCCGGAGGACTTGCTCAAAGCGTTACAACAGGCCGCCGCCGGCGAAATGGTATTAAGTGAAGCGTTAACGCCGGTACTGGCGGCCAGCCTGCGGGCCAACCGCGCCACCACCGATCGCGATGTAACGCAACTCACCCCGCGTGAGCGCGATATTCTGAAGCTCATCGCGCAGGGATTGCCGAATAAGATGATTGCCCGGCGTCTGGATATCACCGAAAGTACGGTCAAAGTGCACGTGAAACATATGCTCAAGAAAATGAAGCTGAAATCGCGCGTGGAGGCCGCCGTCTGGGTGCATCAGGAACGCATCTTTTAATTATTGCTCCTGGAACGGTTGCCAATGCGGATTATCGTCCGGCATCGTGATAAACGGTTCAGTCAGCGCGAGCGTGATCTCATTGGAAGAGACACGCTGACCTTTTTCATCTTCAACCACCACCGATAAACGCCAGCGATTTGCCGCGCCTTCGCGGTGATCCCAAGCCGGCATAATGATTGTCCAGCCCTCGGTACTGCGGGTGTCCGTTCCTGCCGTCAAACTTAATGCCTGTGTATCGCCCTGCCAGCTCAAATGACGAATACCGTGCACGCTGCGCACCTGCAATTTTAACGCAACCGTCTCACCAGGCGTAAGATCCCAGGGCGGCGTCGCCAGAAAAACCGTTAACGTTTTACGCTGCCGATACTCCATTGTCGGCAGCGAGTTACGTTGCGGCGTATCATAGCGGCTACCGCGTAATGACTGGCTTTGCGCCACTTCACTGGCGGCAAGCTGCTTTTTGAGCGGCACGCCGAAGCGGTAGTTAAGCGTCAGCCCCAGGTTATTCTGACTGACCCCGCTCTCGCCCTGTTTGTGCTGGGCGGTCATGGTAAGCAAAGGTACTGGCGTATAGTTGAGACCCAGTTTTAACGCGACAGGATTGTGATACCCCGTTCCGGAGTCAAACAGATCCACGCTATCGCCAAAGTACTGCTCCAGACTAACGCTGGTATTGATATGCTGGTAAAACGGCAGGCGCATTTGCGCGTTGATATCATATCCGCGCGCCATTCGCTGTTCTAAGGTCGCCGTATGCGTCTGCCAGTCGGCAAAAGGCTGATAATAGTTGGCGGATAAACGCAAATATTCTCCCCACGCCTCCGCGCCAAAGCCGGCGCGCTGTAGATTTTCATCCAGCAGATTATCGTAAAAGGTATTATAGCCAAGAAGCCAGCCATCCTGCGCCCAGCGCTGTCCTACGCCAATGTTGCTTACCAGTCCGTCAGTCTGTTGCGTAAGACCAAGCTGGCTCCAGGTCAGATAGCGCTGTTTATCCTGTAAAGGGATAAACCAGCTTCCGCGACTGCCGTTAAAATGACCTTCGTTATCGACGTTAATATCCACGCTGGCGCTGCCCCAGGCTGATAGCCAGCTTTCAAGCTGCTGGTTAACCTGCTCGCTGACCACATCGCGTACCTGTCCGAAAGCGAATTGCCGCGCCTGTTCACCAGTATCCAGATCGTTATTTTTCATGCTGGCTTCGCCAAACGCTTTGGCCATCTCGGCAAAATGCTTTTCCCCTTCGTGGGATTCCGGCATCATGCCTAAATCCGGCAGACGGTTTTGCGTGAAAGGATCTTGCGCCTGCGCACGGATCGTACCGCTGGCAGCCAGCAAGAGAAGCGAGAGTGAGAATGAACGAAAAACAATACGGCTCAACGTGTCGGCAACTTCTACAACAAAAGATAAGAGGAATGGCATCAGAGTAAACCATAACGTGTCCGGACAGGTTTTGCAGCCTTTTCTCGTGCTTCCAGGAATATCCTTATTTTTTCCGCAGAGCGTCCCGGGATTTTCTCCACGCATTTGGCGGTACCCGGTTCCCGAGGTAACATAACGCCATTGTCGACAAAATTTCTCGAGGAGAAGGGTTATCCATGCAAAATATCGTCATTATCGCTAACGGCGCCGCCTACGGCAGCGAATCATTATTTAATAGCCTGCGTCTGGCCATTGCGCTGCGCGAGCAGGAAAGCCATCTCGATTTACGCCTGTTTTTGATGTCAGATGCCGTAACCGCAGGGTTACGCGGTCAAAAACCAGCCGAAGGCTACAATATTCAGCAAATGCTGGAAATTCTGACCGCGCAAAACGTACCGGTAAAATTATGCAAAACCTGTGCGGACGGACGTGGTATCACTCCCCTGCCGCTGATTGACGGTGTGGAAATCGGAACGCTGGCCGAGCTGGCGCAATGGACGCTGGCAGCGGACAAAGTGCTGACATTTTGAATCTGTACGCGGGAAAAGCTCCCGCGTCAGGATAGACTACCGGCAAGAAAATCAGGCCAACACGTGAGTAATACCGCGTTTATTTTTTCTTATGCCATTTATCATCCTCGCCTTTTTCATAATCGTTTTTAACCGCCGCCCAGGCGACTTTGTGTGCGGTTTCCTCGCGACTGGCGTCATCACGACGATCGGCTTTATCTTTATATTGCTCCCAGGCGCTATTAAACGCTTCTTTGTAAATGTCCTGGGCATGGGTTGGAAGAACATTCCGCACATTATCGGGTAAATCACTTTTGGCTTTATACGGCATCAGCGCCTCCGTCTTCAGGGAAAACATTAAGTGTGGTAAACAATGCGTTATTACGCCAGTCGAGGAGGATTTTTGCTTTTTACGGAAATTAACTTTTTGTTATTTAAACACTGTTAAAACAAGATCGTTGTTTTACTGACCTTGAAAGAAAAAAATCGTCTACGCCGTAAAACTACGTAAAAAACCACTAAAAAAATACAAATTTCTGCTATTTTTACCTTCTTTACTCTTTCCAAAATATTAACACCTGCACAAGGGAGACCCTCATGACACATGCCTGTGAGGCGGTGAAAACCCGCCATAAGGAGACTTCGCTTATTTTCCCGATTCTTGCGCTGGTAGTGCTGTTCCTTTGGGGAAGCAGACAGTCACTACCAGTGGTTATTGGCATCAATATCCTTGCACTTATTGGTATTTTAAGCAGCGCATTTAGCGTGGTCCGTCATGCCGATGTATTAGCGCATCGACTCGGCGAACCCTATGGATCGCTTATTTTAAGCCTGTCCGTCGTTATTCTTGAGGTGAGTTTAATTTCAGCGCTGATGGCTACCGGCGATGCTGCGCCAACGCTTATGCGCGATACGCTCTACTCTATTATTATGATTGTCACCGGGGGACTGGTCGGTTTCTCGTTGTTGTTGGGCGGGCGTAAATTCGCAACGCAATATATGAATTTATTCGGGATTAAGCAGTATCTTATCGCGCTGTTTCCGCTGGCGATTATTGTGCTGGTTTTTCCAATGGCATTGCCGCAAGCCAATTTCTCTACCGGTCAGGCATTATTGGTCGCGTTAATTTCCGCCGCGATGTACGGCGTATTTTTGTTGATTCAAACCAAAACGCACCAGAGCTTATTTATCTATGAACATGAAGATGAAGGCGATGATGACAATCCACACCACGGTAAACCCTCCGCGCACAGTAGCGGCTGGCATACGGTCTGGTTACTCATTCATTTAATTGCGGTCATTGCCGTTACCAAAATGAATGCCAGCCCGCTGGAGGCGTTGCTGACCAGCATGAACGCCCCGGTCGCCTTTACCGGTTTCCTGGTCGCGCTGTTAATTCTCTCGCCGGAAGGACTGGGCGCGCTGAAGGCGGTACTGAATAATCAGGTTCAGCGGGCAATGAATCTGTTCTTCGGATCGGTGTTGGCGACGATTTCATTAACCGTGCCGGTCGTCACGCTCATCGCCTGGGCGACAGGTAATGATCTGGTGTTTGGTTTAGGCGCGCCGGAAATGGTAGTGATGGTGGCCTCGTTAGTGCTGTGCCATATTTCGTTCTCTACCGGACGCACCAACGTGCTAAACGGCGCGGCGCATCTGGCTTTATTTGCCGCCTATCTGATGACGATTTTTGCCTGATATAAATAAATATCCTCCGGCATAGCCGGAGGTTTTTCTGATGCGCCTGTAAGGCTTTCTTACCAGCCGCGCCCTAACAGGCGCATACGATCTGACATTTGCATCAAACTTCGTTACTTACGGCCCGTA
>NZ_JAGETK010000025.1:0-26621 GCF_017573605.1 Salmonella sp. 32070601201500089SM | reverse complement strand
AATGAATTACGTGTTCACTCTTGAGACTTGGTATTCATTTTTCGTCCGAGGACGTTAAGAATCCGTATCTTCGAGTGCCCACACAGATTGTCTGATAAATTGTTAAAGAGCAGGTGCGACGCGGCTTTCAGCTCACCGTCGCGAGGTGGCGTATATTACGCTTTCCTCTTTCAGAGTCAACCCTGAATTTCAGGATTTTTCTCTTCAACCGGCCGGCTGTTTGTGTGAAGTGATTCACATCCGCCGTGTCGATGGAGGCGCATTATAGGGATCCCATTTTTTTGCACAAGCGTTTTTTGGATCTTTTTTTCTGTTTGTTGATTTTTCATCCCTTTCGCTCCATTCCTGCGCAAAGTGGCGATTTTTTGATGCTATCTCCCCTTGCACAACGCCGTTAAAGCAACCAAAGTCTTCATGACTATTCATTTATGATGAGGTAGACATGTCTGACACATTACGTCCTTATAAGGATCTTTTTCCTGAAATCGGTCAGCGCGTGATGATCGATACCAGCAGCGTGGTTATTGGCGATGTCCGTCTGGCGGATGATATCGGGATCTGGCCGCTTGTGGTGATTCGCGGCGATGTGAATTACGTTGCGATAGGGGCTCGTACGAACATTCAGGATGGCAGCGTTCTTCACGTAACCCACAAGTCTTCATCCAATCCACACGGCAACCCATTAATCATTGGCGAAGATGTTACCGTTGGCCATAAAGTTATGCTGCACGGCTGTACCATCGGTAACCGCGTACTGGTCGGTATGGGCTCCATTGTGTTGGATGGCGCGATAATAGAAGATGACGTAATGATTGGCGCGGGAAGCCTGGTGCCGCAGCACAAACGGCTGGAAAGCGGCTATTTATATCTTGGCAGTCCGGTAAAACAGATCCGCCCCTTGAGCGATGCTGAGAGATCGGGCCTGCAGTACTCCGCCAATAACTATGTAAAGTGGAAAGACGACTATCTTTCTCAGGATAACCATATCCAACCGTGATCATCTTCCTGCTGGGCCAGGATTAATGCTTCCGCCTCTTCTTCCAGGTCCCAGCGATACTCACGAAAAATGGCCAGCCATTGCTCCGCTGTTTCTCCACCAAAGCGATACGCCAGTACATCTTTTTTTATTGCACACGTGAGTTGCATCCCATTAACCAGGGCGGGAAAGATGATAGCACTGGCGGCAGTATCCCATTCTTCGCGGTCAGGAAATTGTATGGCCTGGTTCACGCTAATAATTCCTGCTGTAGCAGCTCAATCACTGGCTCGACCTGCGGTAATACACCGTGCCAAAGCAAAACGGCATGTGCAGCCTGCCCCACCAGCATTCCCAGCCCATCTGCGTAGCGTTTTGCGCCCTGTTGTACACACCAGGAGAGAAATGGCGTATTCCCTTTTTGATAGAACATGTCATAGCAACAGAGGGAAGGGTGAATAAGTGACGCCGGAATCGCCGGGATTTCGCCCCGTATGCCGCTGGAGGTCGCATTAATAATCAGGTCAAACTCACAACCATCCAGCTTGTCCATATCCGTGGCATGAACGCTGCCGGTATGAGCAAAGATTTTCGCCAACGCTTCGGCACGTGAAGCTGTACGGTTAGTGATAGTGACCGCGCAATCCAAAGAAAGCAGGGGTAACAGCACGCCCCGGGATGCGCCGCCCGCGCCAATCAGCAAAATACGCAATCCTGGGCGGATAAAATTTAAACGTTCGAGATCGCTTAATAAACCGATACCGTCAGTATTGTCGCCAAGCAAACGACCATCTTCCAGCCGTTTTAATGTATTGACGGCTCCCGCCAGCGATGCTCGTTCCGTTAACTCATCCGAACGCGCAAACGCCTCCTCTTTAAAAGGTACTGTGATGTTTGCGCCTTTTCCCCCTGCCGCGAAAAAGGCATCAAGCGTATTAATGAAATTATTAATAGGGGCCAGCACGCGACCATAGGGGTGAACAATATCTAGCTGCTGAGCAAATTGCTGATGAATAAATGGCGATTTGCTGTGCGCAATCGGATTTCCAAAAACAGCATAGGTTTCCATCATATTACCCCTGTCGAAACAGTTCGCCCGTCAGAGCATCGCGAATTTCTGAAGGATTTAAACGCCCACCCGTTGCGCCTTCAACCACCGGAAAATCATCGCCAAATTGCGCACGCACCTCTTCAATGGTACGACATGGCGGTAATCCGCTCAGATTGGCGCTGGTGGAAACCAGCGGTTTGCCATACGCATTGCATAGCGCGACCACCAGCGGGTGGTTGGTAACACGAACGGCCAGGGAATCAAAACGTCCCGTGAGCCACCGCGGCGTTGTCGCGGGCGCAGGAAAAACAAACGTTACCGGCCCGGGCCAGCAATCAAATACTGCTTTACGCTGTGCGGCGGTAAGTATGCTGTCATCAATATAAGGTTTTAACTGCTCAAAGCTGGCGGCAATCAAAATGAGTCCCTTATCGACGGGCCGTTGTTTTAACGCCAACAGGCGCGTAACGGCTGTTTCACTATCGGGATCGCAGCCGACGCCGAAAACGGCTTCTGTTGGATAAGCGATGACATTTTCTTTATTCAGGAGATCTACCGCTGCGGCGATAGATCCTGTTGGCAGGTTATTATTCACTTGTTTATTCCACCGGAACCGGCTTTCCACATTGTTTACTGGCGCAAAAGCGCTTCACGCCCTGCGCGGTTTTCTTTTCGATGAGTAGCGGATAATGGCACTCGGGGCATTCCCCCGCAACCGGCGTGAAGTTAATGACGAACTGACATTCCGGGTAGCGATCGCAGGAATGAAAGATTTTTCCGTAACGAGAACGGCGCTGGACCAAATGTCCTTGCTGGCAGGCTGGACAGGCAATCGCCGTTTCATCCGGTTTATCAATAACCACTGTATGTTCACATTGCGGATACTGACTGCATCCGATGAACATGCCAAAGCGCCCCTGACGCAGCACCAGTACGGCGCCACACTCAGGACACAGTTGCCCCTCCAGAATTTTAACGATATGCCCGTCCGCCTGACTTTTCAGCGGACGAACATAATCGCATTCCGGATAGCGAGAACAGCCGAGAAACGGACCATGTTTCCCGGAACGAATTACCAGTTCGGCCCCGCACTGCGGGCAGGGCTCATTTTTACGCACAGAAAACAGTGCTGATTTAGCCATATTCACTCATGCAGCATTAACACCTATCAATGCAGCATACCTTCATTTACCTCAAAGAGTAATTCTTCCATTTGCTGATAGGCGTTTTCACAGCCCGGAATGTTGAATAACACCATCAAAATAACCCATTTCAAGTCTTCCAGGTCAAACTCTGCGGTATCCAGCGCCAGCACACGCTCAATCACCATTTCTCGTGTTTCGAGGTTTAGCACCTGAATCTGCTCAAGGAATAACAGGAACCCCCGGCAACTGGCATCAAGCCTTTCACACTCTTCAACCGTATAAATGCGCATTGAAAGAGGGTCGGAAGCAAGTTGCATGGGTTCCGCGAGGCCATCCTGATAGTCAGCGAGTTTTTCCAGCCACAGCAGCGCATTGTAGATGTCTTCGCGATCAAACCCAGCGTCGGTGAGATCACGCTCCAGTCTGTCCTGATCCACGCGCAGCTCGGCTTCGTTATGGATGTATGTTTCAAACAAATACATTAGTACGTCGAACATGGCTTGCCCTCCTTAATCGGACATAGCCGCCGGGTACAGCTGCGATCCATCCTGCTAACTCCAGTTCGAGTAGCTGAGCCACTACCGCTGGCACAGGTTGGCCGGCACGTTCAGCGACGACGTCAACAGGTGTTACCTCATCTCCTACGTTAGCCAGGAGCTCAGGAAATGGCAATGCCGCCTCATCCTGATTTAGTGAATAAAGTGAATTTTCCGCCGTAGTTGGCAACCAGTGTAAGCCGTATTGCAAATTTTCCAGAATATCCTCCGGCGTCGTCACAAGCGTGGCCCCTTGTTTAATTAACCAGTGCGTGCCTTCGCTTCCCGGACTACCGATAGGACCTGGTAATGCAAAAACGTCCCGCCCCTGTTCAAGCGCGCAGCGCGCCGTCACCAACGAACCGCTGCGCAACGCCGCCTCAATCACCAGTACGCCTTTGCTCAGTCCGCTGATGATACGGTTTCTGCGAGGAAAATTTTGCGGTAGCGGAGGCGTTGAAAGCGGAAATTCTGAGACCACTGCGCCGCCGGCGGCAATCAAGTTTTCAGCCAGCATGGCATGTCGGCGAGGATAAATCTTTGCCAAGCCATTCCCTAACACCGCTACACTTTTTCCCCCCATACTCACCGCGGCGTTGTGTGCTACGCCATCAATTCCCCGGGCAAGGCCGCTGGTGATCGTCAAACCGCTTTTCGCAAGGCTTTCGCAAAGCAGACGTCCCCAGCGTTCTCCATACCAGGAGTGGCTCCGGCTTCCTACGACGGCAAGTTGGCAGGTATGCAGACAGGCAGGATCGCCGTCAATAAAAATAGCGCCGGGATAATCGTCAATAGCACGCAGCTGGGGAGGATAAATTTCACTATCCGCACACAGAAAATGGTGCTGCGGTAGTTCAAGCCAGCGTAATGTCTCATCAAGCACACCTGCTGGAAGCTGTAAAAAACGTTCAGCTTGCCGCGCAGTAAGACCAGCCTCCTGAAGGTGCGTGCGATTTATCTGAGGCTGGCGAATAAGCGAATTCGCCATGTTCAACATCGCCTCGCCATAAAGGTCGCCGACGTACATTAAACGTAACCAAATTTCGGTACGGGCCATCCTTTCCCTCCCCTGCCACAAGCAGTCTGAACAATCTTTGCGATTGGTCACTGATGCTGTCAATCAGGTGGGGATTTGTCTAGAATAGAGGTAATAATCTTTTCAACTCCTGAACACAACTCTGGATAATTATGTCAGTTTTTCAAGTGTTACATATTCCGGACGAGCGCCTTCGCAAAGTCGCAAAGCCGGTTGAAGAAGTGAATGCAGAAATTCAGCGTATCGTCGATGATATGTTCGAAACGATGTACGCGGAAGAAGGTATCGGTCTGGCCGCAACGCAGGTCGATATCCACCAGCGGATCATCGTGATTGACGTTTCGGAAAACCGCGACGAGCGCCTGGTACTCATTAACCCGGAATTGCTGGAGAAAAGTGGCGAAACGGGTATAGAAGAAGGCTGTCTGTCGATTCCGGAACAACGCGCTTTAGTGCCGCGCGCCGAGAAAGTGAAAATCCGCGCGCTGGATCGCGACGGCAACCCGTTTGAGCTTGAAGCGGATGGTTTGCTGGCAATCTGCATTCAGCATGAGATGGATCACCTGGTCGGTAAACTGTTTATCGATTATTTGTCGCCGCTGAAGCAACAACGTATTCGTCAGAAAGTAGAAAAACTCGACCGCCTGAACGCCCGGGCTTAAAGGACAAGAACCAACGTGTCAGATTCACTACGTATTATTTTTGCGGGTACACCTGACTTTGCAGCGCGTCATCTCGACGCGCTGTTAACTTCTGGACATAACGTTGTCGGCGTATTTACCCAACCCGATCGTCCAGCAGGTCGCGGCAAAAAGTTGATGCCCAGCCCGGTAAAAGTGCTGGCGGAAGAAAAAGGCCTGCCCGTTTTCCAGCCCGTGTCGCTTCGTCCTCAGGAAAACCAGCATCTGGTGGCTGACTTACATGCCGACGTCATGGTTGTCGTAGCATATGGTCTGATTCTCCCAAAGGCAGTGCTGGATATGCCCCGTCTCGGATGTATCAACGTTCACGGTTCGCTGCTTCCACGCTGGCGCGGCGCGGCGCCTATTCAGCGCTCACTCTGGGCAGGCGATGCGGAAACCGGCGTCACAATTATGCAGATGGATGTAGGGCTGGATACCGGCGACATGCTGTATAAACTTGCGTGCCCGATTACCGCAGAAGATACCAGTGGCTCACTGTATAATAAGTTGGCTGAACTTGGCCCGCAGGGGTTAATTACCACACTAAAACAACTGGCGGACGGCACAGCGACGCCTGAAGCGCAGAATGAAGCGCTGGTCACTCATGCGGAAAAGCTCAGTAAAGAAGAAGCGCGTATTGACTGGTCTCTCTCCGCAGCACAGCTGGAGCGTTGCATTCGCGCCTTTAATCCGTGGCCAATGAGCTGGCTGGAAATCGACGGCCAGCCGGTAAAAGTCTGGCAGGCGTCCGTCATTGAGGACGCCACGCAGTCGCTGCCGGGAACCATTCTGGCCGCGACGAAACAGGGCATTCAGGTTGCAACAGGCAAGGGGATATTAAATTTGCTTTCGCTTCAGCCTGCCGGCAAAAAAGCGATGAGCGCCCAGGATCTGTTAAATTCACGCCGGGAATGGTTTATTCCTGGTAACCGTCTTGCCTGACGGTCACGTCTTTATAAGCCCGGTGTTACCGGGCATTTTTATTTTATACATATGAAAAAACAAAACAATTTACGTAGTCTGGCAGCACAGGCCGTTGAACAGGTCGTCGAGCAGGGACAATCATTAAGTAATGTGCTCCCGCCGCTGCAACAAAAAGTCGCCGATAAAGACAAAGCGCTACTTCAGGAGCTGTGCTTTGGCGTACTGCGCACCCTTTCACAGCTGGAATGGCTGATCAATAAGCTGATGTCTCGTCCAATGACCGGCAAGCAGCGTACAGTGCATTACTTAATTATGGTCGGTTTTTATCAGTTGCTGTACACCCGCGTTCCTCCCCATGCGGCACTGGCTGAAACCGTTGAAGGCGCGGTCTCCATTAAACGTCCGCAGTTGAAAGGGTTAATTAATGGCGTCCTGCGCCAGTTCCAGCGCCAGCAGGAAACGTTGCTTAATGAGTTTGCGACCAGCGATGCGCGCTTTTTACATCCCGGTTGGCTGGTAAAGCGTTTGCAAAATGCTTACCCCACACAGTGGCAACGCATTATTGATGCGAATAACCAGCGTCCGCCTATGTGGCTACGTGTAAATCGTACACACCACACCCGCGACGGTTGGCTTGGCTTACTTGAAGACGCAGGCATGAAGGGATATCCGCATCCCGATTATCCCGACGCTGTACGTCTGGAAACGCCAGCTCCGGTACATGCTTTACCCGGTTTTGCTGAGGGTTGGGTAACTGTCCAGGATGCCTCTGCGCAGGGATGTGCGGTTTTTCTCGCTCCTCAGAACGGTGAGCACATTTTAGACTTGTGCGCCGCGCCCGGCGGTAAAACCACGCATATTCTCGAAGTGGCCCCTGAAGCAGACGTGTTGGCAGTTGATATTGATGAACAACGACTCTCCCGCGTTTACGACAACCTAAAGCGTCTTGGGATGAAAGCGACAGTTAAACAAGGGGATGGACGTTATCCCTCCCAATGGTGCGGCGAGCAGCAGTTTGACCGTATTCTGCTGGATGCGCCCTGCTCCGCAACCGGCGTCATTCGCCGTCATCCAGATATCAAATGGCTGCGTCGCGATCGCGATATCGCGGAACTGGCGCAATTACAGGCGGAAATTCTTGATGCCGTCTGGCCGCGCCTGAAGCCCGGCGGGACGCTGGTTTACGCCACCTGTTCCGTACTGCCGGAAGAAAACCGCGATCAGATCAAAACCTTTTTACAACGCACTCCCGATGCCGCGCTCAGCGAAACGGGAACACCTGATCAGCCAGGACAACAGAATCTGCCGGGCGGCGAAGAAGGTGATGGGTTCTTTTACGCTAAGCTAATCAAGAAGTGATGAGATAACGGGCCACGACTGATGAAAATTATCATACTGGGCGCAGGGCAAGTTGGCGGAACACTGGCGGAAAACCTGGTCGGCGAAAACAACGACATCACGGTGGTTGATACCAACGGCGAACGGTTACGCAGTTTGCAAGATAAGTTCGATCTACGCGTAGTTCAGGGGCATGGTTCGCATCCCCGCGTGTTGCGCGAAGCGGGCGCTGACGATGCGGATATGCTGGTCGCTGTCACCAGTTCAGATGAAACTAATATGGTTGCCTGCCAGGTAGCCTATTCACTCTTCAACACTCCAAACCGTATCGCCCGCATTCGCTCCCCGGACTATGTTCGCGATGCGGATAAACTCTTTCATTCTGAAGCGGTTCCGATTGATCATCTGATCGCGCCGGAGCAGTTGGTTATCGATAATATTTATCGCCTGATCGAGTATCCGGGAGCATTACAGGTTGTAAACTTTGCCGAAGGGAAAGTCAGTCTGGCAGTAGTTAAAGCCTACTATGGCGGTCCACTAATAGGTAACGCGCTCTCGACAATGCGAGAGCATATGCCGCATATCGATACCCGCGTTGCCGCAATTTTCCGCCATGACAGACCAATCCGTCCTCAGGGCTCGACTATCGTGGAAGCAGGGGATGAAGTCTTCTTTATTGCGGCTTCACAGCATATCCGTGCAGTAATGAGCGAATTACAGCGTCTGGAAAAACCCTACAAGCGCATCATGCTGGTGGGCGGCGGCAATATCGGCGCCGGGCTGGCAAGGCGTCTGGAAAAAGACTATAGCGTTAAATTGATCGAACGCGATCAACAACGCGCCGCAGAATTGGCTGAGAAACTGCAAAACACGATCGTCTTTTTTGGCGACGCTTCCGATCAGGAATTGCTGGCGGAGGAGCATATTGATCAGGTCGATCTCTTTATCGCGGTCACTAACGATGATGAAGCCAATATCATGTCCGCGATGTTGGCTAAGCGGATGGGCGCCAAGAAAGTGATGGTGTTGATCCAACGTCGCGCTTATGTCGATCTTGTGCAGGGTAGCGTTATAGATATTGCGATTTCTCCGCAGCAGGCCACCATCTCTGCATTACTGAGCCATGTGCGTAAAGCGGATATCGTCGGCGTTTCCTCACTACGTCGCGGGGTTGCCGAAGCCATCGAAGCCGTCGCGCACGGCGATGAAAGCACTTCCCGCGTGGTTGGCCGCGTCATTGACGAAATTAAACTGCCGCCAGGCACCATTATTGGCGCGGTGGTTCGCGGTAATGATGTCATGATCGCTAATGACAATTTGCGCATTGAACAAGGCGATCACGTCATTATGTTTTTGACCGATAAAAAGTTTATTACCGACGTCGAACGTCTGTTCCAGCCAAGTCCTTTCTTCCTCTAATTTAAGGGGCGCTCATTCAGCGCCCTTTTTAATTCCCTTTATTTATCAAGGTTTAATTTATTTCGCTAAACAGAAGCCGTAAATGGAAAATGCCTTAGCATTTGTTAAACTTATAACGTCAGCTGCATAGGGAGAATAAAAATGAGTTTTATTAAAGAATTTCGCGAATTCGCGATGCGCGGGAATGTTGTGGATTTGGCAGTGGGTGTCATTATTGGCGCGGCATTCGGTAAGATTGTTTCTTCACTGGTTGCCGATATCATTATGCCGCCGTTGGGATTGTTAATCGGCGGGATCGACTTTAAACAATTTGCTTTTACGTTACGCGAAGCGCAGGGAGATATTCCGGCGGTCGTCATGCATTACGGCGTGTTTATCCAAAACGTATTTGATTTTGTGATTGTGGCCTTTGCTATCTTTGTTGCCATTAAGCTTATCAACAGACTCAACCGTAAAAAAGCAGAAGAGCCGGCAGCTCCGCCAGCGCCTTCTAAAGAGGAAGTGTTATTGGGCGAAATCCGCGATCTGCTGAAAGAACAAAATAACCGTTCTTAATAAGCAGAAGGCCAGTGGTAAAAAAGTCACTTACTTTCTTGCCACTGGCCTCCCAGTTCCCTCGATTACCGTGTTTACCTTTACGCAGATAACTTCCTTTGCCTTTCTTATTTTTTTCAACGCGTTGCCTGAAAAGGGGATCGTGCAGTAATGCCTCAATGGCATTGTCCTTTATCTGCCCTTTCTTATGTTGATAACGACTCATAATGTCTCCCGATTGTATAAATTAACGGCGCGAGTGTAGCCCCGCCGGTTCAATAAATCAACATCCTGATTTCGCTCCACTGGCCCCCTGTTCCAGGGCTTCCAGAATGGAACAATAGACGCTACTGTGGGCCGTTCCGCAACAAGCATCATTAAGCCTTTGTAACGAACGCTGCATCGTTTGCAGTTCCGCAATCCTGGCTTCAACCTCCTGCAATCGCTCTTGCACAATACTTTTTGACTCCTGACAGGTATGGTGCTCAGGATCAATTCGGATCGATAAAAGCTCGCGGATCGAGTCGAGCGTGAAACCCAACTGTCGCGCATAACGAATAAACTTGAGACGCTGCAGATCGTTTTCGGTATATAGACGAAACCCGCCTTCAGTACGTACCTCATGATCCATCATCTGCTGTTTTTCATAGTAGCGAATGGTATCAGGCGTTACGTCTGCCAGCTTTGCCAGCTCACCAATGCGATACATACAAGCTCCGTTAATTATCGTTGATTTTATGCAGCAGTTTTTCTGCATACTCACCGTGTAAAAAGTCGGTACTCAACCCAGCCTGCCGAAGTTTTAGTTCAAGCAGCGAGAGCAGGCGACTAACCTGATGGTATCGAGGGTCATCTTCCCGGATACTGTTGAGGATATCAAGTAACTGAATAGCATCTCTGCGCTGCTCCAGTTCAGGGGGAAGACAGCCCGCATTCTTGAGTAAGCGATAACCCGCACGAAGTTCCGCCGGCACATGAGAATCATCATCCAGAATAAGCGGCTCGCCACGGCCAGGCAAATTATCAAACTCGCCTTTACGCTGTGCCTCGATAATATGACGCTCTGCCCACTGGTCAAGTAACCACATACGTCGCTCCAGGGATTGAACGAAAAGAATACAATTATTGTAGATATGTGGGGTTCAGGAGGGTATAAAAAAACCCGCCGAAGCGGGTTTTTTTACGTTACTACAGATTACTCTGCAGCAGCTTCTGTTTTCTCTGAACGATCAACCAGCTCGATGTATGCCATCGGCGCGTTGTCGCCTGCACGGAAGCCACACTTCAGAATGCGAGTGTAACCACCGGCGCGGCTCGCGAAACGCGGGCCCAGCTCGTTAAACAGTTTTGCCACGATCTCGTTATCACGAGTACGGGCGAATGCCAGACGACGATTAGCAACGCTATCAGTCTTGGCAAGAGTAATCAGCGGCTCAACTACGCGACGCAGCTCTTTCGCTTTAGGCAGGGTCGTCTTGATGATTTCATGACGAACCAGTGAACCTGCCATGTTGCGGAACATAGCCTGGCGATGGCTGCTGTTGCGGTTCAGTTGACGACCACTCTTACGATGGCGCATGACCTTATCCTTCTCAGTAAAACCTTAACCTGTGATCCGGTTACTCGTCAGCGATGCTTGCCGGTGGCCAGTTTTCCAGGCGCATACCCAGAGACAGTCCACGGGAAGCCAGCACGTCTTTAATCTCGGTAAGAGATTTTTTACCCAGGTTAGGCGTCTTAAGAAGCTCAACCTCGGTACGCTGTACCAGATCACCGATATAGTGGATAGCTTCTGCCTTGAGGCAGTTAGCAGAGCGGACAGTCAATTCCAGATCGTCAACAGGGCGCAGCAGGATCGGATCGAATTCTGGTTTCTCTTCTTTCACTTCCGGTTGACGTACATCACGTAAATCAACGAAAGCTTCCAGTTGTTCAGCCAGGATGGTTGCCGCACGACGAATCGCCTCTTCAGGATCGATTGTGCCGTTGGTTTCCATTTCGATGACCAGCTTGTCCAGGTCGGTACGCTGTTCTACACGCGCTGCTTCAACATTGTAGGCAATACGCTCTACAGGGCTGTAGCAGGCGTCGACCAGCAGACGGCCGATTGGGCGCTCATCTTCTTCCGAATGAATTCGGGTAGAAGCCGGCACATAACCACGACCGCGCTGAACTTTGATACGCATACTAATAGACGCGTTTTCATCGGTCAGGTGGCAGATCACGTGCTGCGGCTTGACGATTTCGACATCCCCATCATGGGTGATATCGGCTGCAGTCACAGGGCCAATGCCAGATTTATTCAAGGTAAGAATAACTTCATCTTTACCCTGAACTCTCACCGCCAGCCCTTTCAGGTTGAGCAGGATTTCCAGGATGTCTTCCTGAACGCCTTCTTTGGTGCTGTACTCATGTAGTACACCATCAATCTCAACCTCGGTCACCGCGCAACCCGGCATCGATGAGAGCAGAATACGGCGCAGTGCGTTACCCAGAGTATGGCCGAAGCCACGCTCTAAAGGCTCAAGGGTCACCTTGGCGTGCGTCGAACTCACTTGCTCGATATCTACCAGGCGCGGTTTTAGAAACTCTGTCACAGAACCCTGCATTGTGTCCTCTCTTTGGTACTAAGCTTTACTTGGAGTAAAGCTCGACGATCAGGTGTTCGTTAATGTCCGCAGACAGATCAGAACGCTCAGGCTTACGCTTGTACGTACCTTCCATCTTGCCAGCATCAACTTCCAGCCAGGTTGGCTTTTCACGCTGCTCAGCCAGCTCCAGAGCGGCTTTCACGCGAGACTGCTTCTTCGCTTTCTCACGAATGCTAACAACGTCATTCGGACTAACCTGATAAGAAGCGATGTTAACAACACGACCGTTTACCATAATTGCTTTATGGCTAACCAGCTGACGTGCTTCTGCACGAGTGGCGCCGAAGCCCATACGGTATACAACGTTGTCCAGACGACCTTCCAGCAGAGCCAACAGGTTTTCACCGGTGTTGCCTTTCAGACGTGCTGCTTCTTTGTAGTAGTTACGGAACTGACGCTCCAGCACACCGTAAATGCGGCGAACTTTTTGCTTTTCACGCAACTGCACACCATAGTCAGACAGACGCGGCTTACGCGCACCGTGCTGGCCAGGAGCTTGTTCAATTTTACACTTGGTATCGATCGCGCGAACGCCAGACTTAAGGAATAAGTCGGTGCCCTCACGACGGCTCAGCTTGAGCTTAGGACCCAAATATCTTGCCATTTTCTTTCTCCAACTAACCTGGAAAACGAAGCGTTATACGCGACGTTTTTTCGGCGGACGACAACCGTTATGAGGGATCGGAGTCACATCAGTAATATTAGTGATGCGGAAACCAGCGGCGTTCAGAGCACGAATAGTAGATTCGCGGCCTGGACCCGGACCTTTAACCATAACTTCCAGATTCTTGATACCGTATTCTTTCACGGCGTCAGCGCAACGCTCTGCTGCAACCTGAGCTGCAAACGGAGTGGATTTGCGAGAACCACGGAAACCGGAACCACCGGCTGTTGCCCAACCCAGCGCATTACCCTGACGATCGGTAATAGTCACGATGGTGTTGTTGAAAGAAGCATGGATATGAGCCACGCCGTCAGAGACTTGTTTTCTTACACGTTTACGTGCGCGAACTGGTGCCTTTGCCATTATTCAATCACCCCGATTATTTCTTGATCGGTTTGCGCGGACCCTTACGGGTACGAGCGTTGGTCTTGGTACGCTGACCGCGAACCGGGAGACCACGACGATGACGCAAACCGCGATAGCAACCAAGATCCATCAGGCGCTTGATGCTCATGCTGATTTCACGGCGCAGATCACCTTCAACGACAAATTTGGCAACTTCGTCACGCAGCGTGTCGATTTGTTCTTCAGACAGCTCACTGATCTTAACATTTTCAGCGATACCCGCTGCAGCCAGGATGGCTTTAGAACGGGTCTTGCCGACACCGTAGATCGAAGTTAACGCGATCACGGCGTGTTTCTGATCAGGAATGTTAATGCCTGCTATACGGGCCACTATGCACTCCTACTATTTAATATGTACGTACCATGCTGAAAAGCCCGTTTTCAGGATACTCAAATGGAAACGTACAGACATACAAAAGATTGGCTGGCTAATCTAGCCAGCTCAACCCAACTTTGCAAGAAAAATATGCGAAAAAATCAGCCTTGGCGCTGTTTATGCTTCGGCTCGGCACTGCAAATCACACGGATGACACCATCACGCTTAACGATTTTGCAGTTACGGCATAATTTCTTGACGGAAGCACGAACTTTCATTTTTACTCTCCGTAACTTCTCAGGCGACCAATTAACGGCCGTAGCCTTTCAGGTTCGCCTTCTTCAATGCAGACTCATACTGACTGGACATCATCAGAGTTTGCACTTGAGCCATAAAGTCCATAATCACGACAACAACGATAAGCAGTGAGGTCCCACCGAAGTAGAACGGCACTTTCATTGCATCACGCATGAACTCCGGGATCAGGCAGATAAAGGTAATATACAGCGCACCAACCAGGGTCAGGCGGGTCATTACTTTATCGATATACTTCGCCGTTTGCTCTCCCGGACGAATTCCTGGTACAAATGCACCGGACTTCTTCAGGTTATCTGCTGTTTCACGCGGGTTGAAAACCAACGCCGTGTAGAAGAAACAGAAGAAGATGATTGCAGACGCATAGAGTAACACATAAAGCGGTTGCCCAGGCTGCAAATACAGCGAAATTGTTGTCAGCCAGTTCCAACCAGTACCGCCCCCGAACCATGACGCGATGGTCGCCGGGAACAGAATAATACTGGAAGCGAAGATTGCCGGGATTACCCCCGCCATATTCACTTTCAGCGGTAAATGTGTGCTCTGTGCAGCATAGACACGACGACCTTGCTGACGTTTGGCGTAGTTTACCACAATACGGCGTTGACCACGTTCAACGAATACTACAAAGAACGTCACTGCAAATACTAATACTGCAACCAACAGCAACACGAGGAAGTGCAGGTCGCCTTGACGCGCTTGCTCGATAGTATGGGCAATGGCTGGCGGGAGTCCCGCAACGATACCAGCGAAGATGATGATTGAGATACCGTTACCGATACCGCGCTCAGTAATCTGTTCGCCGAGCCACATCAGGAACATGGTTCCTGTAACCAGACTTACAACAGCGGTGAAATAGAATGCAAAGCCTGGATTCATCACCAGGCCCTGCATACCAGGCATATTCGGCAAACCGGTAGCAATACCGATCGACTGGAATATCGCCAGCACCAGAGTACCGTAACGGGTGTACTGGCTGATCTTACGACGACCAGACTCCCCTTCTTTCTTAATTTCTGCCAGCGTTGGATGAACCACCGTCAACAGCTGGATAATGATCGACGCCGAAATATACGGCATGATCCCCAGGGCAAAGATAGAAGCACGGCTGAGAGCACCACCAGAGAACATGTTAAACATTTCAATGATGGTGCCTCGCTGTTGCTCAAGCAGTTTGGCAAGTACAGCGGCATCAATACCAGGGATCGGAATAAAAGAGCCAATACGGAACACAATCAGCGCGCCGATAACAAACAGCAGTCTGCGTTTCAGCTCACCTAAGCCACCTTTGGCACTTTGAAAATCTAATCCCGGTTGTTTAGCCATCTGCTACTTATTCCTCGATTTTACCGCCAGCAGCTTCGATAGCAGCACGAGCGCCTTTAGTAACACGCAGGCCACGAACAGTTACCGGAGTAGTGACTTCGCCAGCCAGGATCACTTTCGCGAACTCGATCTGGATACCGATAATGTTTGCCGCTTTCAGCGTGTTCAGGTCTACAACGCCGCCTTCTACTTTCGCCAGGTCAGACAGACGAACTTCGGCTGTAATCGCTGCTTTGCGAGAAGTGAAGCCGAATTTCGGCAGACGACGGTACAGAGGCATCTGACCACCCTCGAAACCGCGACGTACGCCACCGCCAGAACGAGACTTCTGACCTTTGTGACCACGACCACCGGTTTTACCGAGGCCAGAACCGATACCACGACCCAGGCGTTTACCCGCCTTTTTGGAGCCTTCGGCCGGAGACAGAGTATTTAAACGCATCTCTTACTCCTCAACTTTAACCATGAAGGAAACCGCGTTGACCATACCACGAACAGCAGGAGTATCCTCGCGCTCTACGGTGTGGCCAATACGACGCAGACCCAGGCCAAGCAGCGTTGCCTTGTGTTTCGGCAGACGACCGATTGCACTGCGGGTTTGAGTAATTTTAATAGTCTTTGCCATGGTTTATTTCCCCAGAATTTCTTCAACGGATTTACCACGCTTGGCAGCGACCATTTCTGGAGAATTCATATTTTCCAGGCCATCAATAGTTGCACGAACCACGTTGATCGGGTTGGTGGAACCGTATGCTTTAGCCAGAACGTTATGAACCCCAGCAACTTCCAGAACGGCGCGCATTGCACCACCGGCGATGATACCGGTACCTTCGGAAGCTGGCTGCATGAATACACGAGACCCCGTGTGAACACCTTTAACCGGGTGCTGCAGGGTGCCGTTGTTCAGCGCGACGTTAATCATATTGCGACGGGCTTTTTCCATCGCTTTCTGGATCGCTGCTGGAACTTCACGCGCTTTACCGTAACCAAAACCTACGCGACCGTTACCATCGCCTACTACAGTCAGAGCTGTGAAGGAGAAAATACGACCACCTTTAACGGTTTTAGATACGCGGTTTACCGCGATCAGCTTTTCCTGCAGTTCGCCAGCTTGTTTTTCGATGTGAGCCATCTTACACCTCTACCTTAGAACTGAAGGCCAGCTTCACGGGCAGCATCTGCCAGTGCCTGGACACGACCATGATATTGGAACCCGGAACGGTCAAAGGACACATCTTTGATGCCTTTTTCCAGAGCGCGTTCAGCGACAGCTTTACCCACAGCTGCAGCCGCGTCTTTGTTACCGGTGTACTTCAGTTGTTCAGCGATAGCTTTTTCTACAGTAGAAGCAGCTACCAGAACTTCAGAACCGTTCGGTGCAATTACCTGTGCGTAAATATGACGCGGGGTACGATGTACCACCAGGCGAGTTGCGCCCAGCTCTTTGAGCTTGCGGCGTGCGCGGGTCGCACGACGGATACGAGCAGATTTCTTATCCATAGTGTTACCTTACTTCTTCTTAGCCTCTTTGGTACGCACGACTTCGTCGGCGTAACGAACACCCTTGCCTTTGTAAGGCTCAGGACGACGGTAGGCGCGCAGATCTGCTGCAACCTGACCGATCACCTGCTTATCAGCGCCTTTCAGCACGATTTCAGTTTGAGTCGGACATTCAGCAGTAATACCTGCCGGCAGCTGATGGTCAACCGGGTGAGAGAAACCTAAAGACAGGTTTACTACATTCCCTTTAACCGCTGCACGATAACCTACACCAACCAGCTGCAGCTTCTTAGTGAAGCCTTCGGTAACACCGATAACCATTGAGTTCAGCAGGGCACGCGCGGTACCAGCCTGTGCCCAACCGTCTGCGTAACCATCACGCGGACCGAAGGTCAGTGCATTATCTGCATGTTTAACTTCAACAGCATCGTTGAGAGTACGAGTCAGCTCGCCGTTTTTACCTTTGATCGTAATAACCTGACCGTTGATTTTGACATCAACGCCGGCAGGAACAACGACCGGTGCTTTAGCAACACGAGACATTTTTTCCTCCGATTAGGCTACGTAGCAGATAATTTCGCCACCAAGACCAGCCTGGCGCGCTGCACGATCAGTCATAACACCTTTAGAGGTAGAAACAACTGCGATACCCAGACCGGCCATAACTTTCGGCAGCTCATCTTTACGTTTGTAGATGCGCAGACCTGGGCGGCTGACACGCTGAATGCTTTCTACAACAGCTTTACCCTGGAAATACTTAAGAGTCAGTTCCAGTTCCGGCTTGGTGTCGCCTTCAACTTTAAAATCTTCAATAAAACCTTCTTCCTTCAGCACGTTGGCAATTGCCACTTTCAGCTTGGAGGAAGGCATGGTGACCGCAGCTTTGTTCGCGGCCTGACCGTTACGGATACGGGTCAGCATATCCGCGATCGGATCTTGCATGCTCATCTGTCTTTACTCCCGTGATTCAATTGGTGACAATTACCAGCTAGCCTTTTTCAGACCCGGAATTTCACCGCGCATAGCGGCTTCACGGACCTTAATACGGCTCAACCCGAACTTCCGCAGGAAAGCGTGCGGACGACCAGTTTGACGGCAGCGGTTACGCTGACGTGACGGGCTGGAATCACGCGGCAGAGTCTGCAGCTTAAGAACCGCATTCCAACGATCTTCGTCGGTTGCGTTCACATCAGAGATGATCGCTTTCAGTTCAGCGCGTTTCGCGAAGTATTTATCAGCTAAAGCTACGCGTTTTACTTCGCGTGCTTTCATTGATTGCTTAGCCATTTAGTAACCCTACCTTACTTGCGGAACGGGAAGTCAAAGGCAGCCAGCAGAGCACGGCCTTCTTCGTCAGATTTCGCAGTAGTGGTAATGGTAATATCCAAACCACGAACGCGGTCGACTTTATCGTAGTCGATTTCTGGGAAGATGATCTGCTCACGGACACCCATGCTGTAGTTACCACGACCGTCGAATGACTTAGCGGACAAGCCACGGAAGTCACGGATACGAGGAACAGCAATAGTGATCAGGCGCTCAAAGAACTCCCACATGCGTTCGCCACGCAGAGTTACTTTACAGCCGATCGGATAGCCCTGACGGATTTTGAAGCCTGCAACAGATTTGCGTGCTTTGGTGATCAACGGTTTTTGACCGGAGATTGCTGTCAGGTCTGCTGCTGCGTTATCCAGCAGTTTCTTGTCAGCGATCGCTTCACCAACACCCATGTTCAGGGTGATCTTCTCGACCCGAGGGACTTGCATGACAGAATTGTAGTTAAACTCAGTCATGAGTTTGTTAACTACTTCGTCTTTGTAGTAATCATGCAGTTTCGCCATCGTACTACTCCAAATTACTTGATAGTTTCGCTGTTAGACTTGAAGAAACGGACTTTTTTGCCGTCTTCGAATCTAAAGCCTACACGGTCAGCCTTGCCGGTTGCCGCATTGAAGATTGCAACGTTAGAAACCTGAATTGCAGCTTCTTTTTCAACGATGCCGCCCGGTTGGTTCAGAGCCGGAACCGGCTTCTGGTGTTTCTTAACCAGGTTGATACCTTCAACAATGACCTTGCCGGAAGACAGGACATTCTTAACTTTACCGCGTTTACCTTTATCTTTACCGGTTAACACGATAACTTCGTCATCACGACGGATTTTCGCTGCCATGATTCGCTCCTTAGAGTACTTCTGGTGCCAGAGAGATAATTTTCATGAACTTCTCGTTACGAAGTTCACGAGTTACCGGCCCAAAAATACGCGTACCGATAGGCTGCTCGCTGTTATTGTTTAAAATAACGCATGCATTACCATCGAAGCGAATGACAGAACCGTCCGGGCGACGAACACCCTTCTTGGTGCGCACCACTACCGCCTTCAGCACATCACCTTTTTTGACCTTACCACGCGGAATCGCTTCTTTGATGGTGATCTTAATGATGTCGCCTACGCCTGCGTAGCGACGGTGCGAGCCACCCAGAACCTTGATACACATTACGCGACGTGCACCGGAGTTGTCGGCGACGTTCAGCATAGTCTGTTCTTGGATCATTTTAGTGCTCCGCTAATGTCAACTACTACTGAGACCCGAAAATCAGGTCGTTAAAAAAACCCCATATCGAGGGCGCGGCATTATAACACCGCAAATCAGATATGGGTAGAAAAAATAAACGGCCCATCGCTGAGCCGTTTATTCGTTGAGAATGCGTACTGTATTACAGAACCGCTTTCTCTACAACGCGAACCAGAGTCCAGGATTTGGTCTTGGACAGCGGACGGCATTCGCGGATTTCAACCACGTCGCCGATACCGCATTCGTTGTTCTCGTCATGTACGTGCATTTTGGTCGTACGCTTGATGAATTTACCGTAGATCGGGTGTTTCACAAAACGTTCGATAGCAACAACAATGGATTTCTCCATTTTGTCGCTAACCACGCGACCTTGCAGAGTACGGATTTTATCGGTCATTACGCACCCGCCTTCTCAGTCAGTAAAGTCTTAACGCGTGCGACATCACGACGCACTTGCTTCAACAGGTGAGACTGTTGCAGCTGGCCACTTGCAGCCTGCATACGCAGGTTGAACTGCTCACGCAGCAGGTTCAGTAGCTCGGTGTTCAGCTCTTCAACGCTCTTCTCACGCAGCTCTTTTGCTTTCATTACATCACCGTCTTAGTTACAAAGGTGGTTTTAATCGGCAGTTTCGCTGCTGCCAGCTTGAATGCTTCACGGGCCAGCTCTTCCGGTACGCCGTCCATTTCATACAGGACTTTACCCGGCTGAATCAAGGCAACCCAATACTCCACGTTACCTTTACCTTTACCCATACGCACTGCCAGCGGCTTTTCAGTGATCGGTTTGTCCGGGAATACACGGATCCAGATCTTACCTTGACGCTTAACTGCACGGGTCATAGCACGACGTGCTGCTTCGATCTGACGGGCAGTCAGACGACCACGGCCAACAGCTTTCAGGCCGAAGCTGCCGAAGCTAACATCCGCGCCTGCAGCCAGACCACGGTTGCGGCCTTTGTGCATTTTACGGAATTTTGTACGCTTTGGTTGTAACATCAGCGACGCTCCTTATTTACGGCCTTTACGCTGCTGCTTTTTCGGTTGAGCAGCCGGTTTTTCCGGTTGTTCAACAGCAGCCATACCACCCAGGATCTCGCCTTTGAAGATCCACACTTTAACGCCGATTACACCATAAGTGGTGTGCGCTTCAGAGGTGTTGTAGTCGATGTCAGCACGCAGAGTGTGCAGCGGTACGCGACCTTCGCGGTACCATTCGGTACGTGCGATTTCCGCGCCGCCCAGACGGCCGCTAACTTCAACTTTGATACCTTTAGCGCCCAGACGCATGGCGTTCTGTACAGCACGCTTCATCGCACGACGGAACATAACGCGACGTTCCAGCTGAGAAGTGATGCTGTCAGCAACCAGTTTAGCGTCCAGTTCAGGTTTACGAACTTCGGCGATGTTGATCTGTGCAGGAACGCCAGCGATATCCGCTACGACCTTACGCAGTTTTTCTACGTCTTCACCTTTTTTACCGATAACGATACCCGGGCGAGCGGTGTGAATAGTCACACGGATGCTCTTAGCCGGACGCTCGATAACGATACGAGATACAGACGCTTTAGCCAGTTCCTTCGTCAGGTACTGACGTACTTTAAAATCGCTGTCCAGGTTGTCAGCGAATTCTTTGGTGTTCGCAAACCAGGTAGAGTTCCATGGTTTTACAATACCCAGGCGAATACCATTAGGATGTACTTTCTGACCCATTGCTAGTCTCCAGAGTCTCAGCGATCGGACACAACCACAGTGATGTGGCTGGTGCGCTTCAGGATGCGATCTGCACGACCTTTTGCACGCGGCATAATGCGCTTCATGCTCGGGCCTTCGTCTACGAAAATTTTCGTAACTTTCAGATCGTCAATGTCAGCGCCATCGTTGTGTTCAGCGTTAGCAATGGCAGATTCCAGAACTTTCTTGACCAGTACAGCCGCTTTCTTGTTGGTGTAGGTCAGAATATCCAGAGCCTGCGACACTTTCTTACCGCGAATCAGGTCAGCAACAAGGCGAACCTTCTGAGCAGAAGAACGAGCATGGCGATGTTTAGCGATAGTTTCCATCTCTTCCTCCTACCTTATTTCTTCTTCGCTTTTTTATCAGCAGCGTGGCCGCGATAAGTACGAGTCGGTGCGAATTCACCCAGTTTGTGACCGACCATTTCGTCGGAAACAAATACCGGAACGTGCTGACGACCATTATGGACAGCGATGGTCAAACCGATCATGTTAGGAAAGATCGTTGAACGACGGGACCAAGTGCGCAGGGGCTTCTTGTCTCCGCTTTCCACCGCTTTCTCTACCTTCTTCAGCAAGTGCAGGTCAATAAAAGGACCTTTCTTGAGAGAACGTGGCATGGCTTATCCTCTAAAATTATTTGCTACGGCGACGTACGATGAATTTATCAGTACGCTTGTTGCTGCGGGTCTTCTTACCTTTGGTCTGAACGCCCCACGGAGTTACCGGGTGCTTACCAAAGTTACGACCTTCACCACCACCATGTGGGTGGTCTACTGGGTTCATCGCAGTACCGCGAACGGTAGGACGAACGCCACGCCAGCGTGCAGCACCTGCTTTACCCAGAACGCGCAGCATATGCTCAGCATTGCCAACTTCGCCCAGGGTTGCACGGCAGTCTGCTTCGACTTTACGCATTTCACCAGAACGCAGACGCAGGGTGACATAAGCGCCATCGCGAGCAACGATCTGAACGTAAGTACCAGCGGAACGTGCCAGCTGACCGCCTTTACCTGGTTTCATTTCTACGTTATGAACGGTAGAACCAACCGGGATATTGCGCATCGGCAGGGTGTTGCCTGCTTTGATTGCAGCATCAACGCCAGACTGAATCTGGTCGCCAGCTTTCAGGCCTTTCGGGGCCAGGATGTAACGGCGTTCGCCGTCTTTGTACAGAACCAGCGCGATGTTCGCGGAACGGTTCGGATCGTACTCAAGACGTTCAACAACTGCCGGGATACCGTCTTTGTTGCGTTTGAAGTCAACAATACGATAAGCCTGTTTGTGACCACCACCGATATGACGAGTGGTGATACGGCCATTGTTGTTACGACCACCGGATTTGCTGTTTTTTTCAACCAGCGGAGCAAAAGGTTTGCCCTTGTGCAGCTCTGGGTTGACCACTTTAACGACGTGGCGACGACCCGGAGATGTCGGTTTACATTTAACAACTGCCATTGTATTACTCCTCCGACTTACTCAGCGCCGCCGACGAAGTCCAGATTCTGGCCTTCTTTCAGGGTGACGTAAGCTTTTTTCCAGTCGCTACGACGACCGATACGCTGTCCGTGACGTTTAACTTTCCCTTTAACGACCAGGGTGTTAACGACTTCGACTTCGACTTCAAACAGTTTCTGCACAGCAGCTTTGATTTCTGCTTTGGTCGCGTCTTTAGCAACTTTGAGAACGATGGTGTTGGTTTTTTCCATCGCAGTAGACGCTTTTTCAGAAACGTGCGGTGCGCGCAGCACCTTCAGCAGACGTTCTTCACGAATCATGCCAGCATCTCCTCAACTTGCTTAACAGCATCAGCAGTCATTACGACTTTGTCGAAGGCGATCAGGCTAACCGGGTCGATACCAGTCGCATCGCGTACGTCAACCTTGTGCAGGTTACGTGCGGCCAGGAACAGGTTCTCGTCCAGCTCACCGGTGATGATCAGCACATCTTCCAGAGCCATGTCTTTCAGTTTCTGTGCCAGCAGCTTAGTTTTCGGCGCTTCTACAGAGAACTTCTCGACAACGATCAGACGATCCTGACGTACCAGTTCGGACAGGATGCTTTTCAGCGCGCCGCGGTACATCTTCTTGTTAACTTTTTGACTGTGGTCCTGCGGACGAGCAGCGAAGGTCACGCCACCGGAACGCCAGATCGGGCTCTTGATAGAACCTGAACGCGCACGGCCAGTGCCTTTCTGGCGCCACGGTTTTTTACCGGAACCAGTTACTTCAGCACGAGTCTTCTGAGCACGAGTACCCTGACGAGCACCAGCTGCATAAGCAACAACAACCTGGTGAACCAGCGCTTCGTTGAAATCACGACCGAAGGTAGTTTCGGAAACAGTCAGCGCGCTCTGCGCGTCTTTCAATACTAATTCCATTGCTATCCCCTTACGCCTTCACAGCTGGTTTAACGATCAGGTCGCAACCGGTTGCACCCGGAACACCACCCTTAACCAGCAGCAGGTTGCGCTCAGCGTCAACGCGTACTACGTCAAGGCTCTGAACGGTTACGCGCTCATTACCCATCTGACCTGCCATTTTCTTGCCTTTGAACACTTTGCCCGGAGTCTGGTTCTGACCGATAGAACCCGGAACGCGGTGAGACAAGGAGTTACCGTGAGTAGCGTCCTGGGTACGGAAGTTCCAGCGCTTAACGGTACCAGCGAAACCTTTACCTTTAGAGGTACCGGTTACGTCAACTTTTTTAACGTCAGCAAACAGTTCAACGCTGATGCTCTGACCTACGGTGTATTCTTCGCCTTCAGCCAGACGGAATTCCCACAGACCACGGCCAGCTTCTACGCCAGCTTTAGCAAAGTGACCCGCTTCCGGCTTGGTGACACGGTTAGCTTTTTTAGCACCCGTAGTAACCTGAACAGCGCGGTAGCCATCGTTAGCCAGGTCTTTAACCTGAGTAACACGGTTTGCTTCAACTTCGATTACGGTTACTGGGATAGAGACGCCATCTTCAGTGAAGATGCGGGTCATACCCACTTTTTTACCGACTAAACCAATCATTGTATCAACCTCTCAATCGCTCGATGACCTGATTAACCCAGGCTGATCTGCACGTCTACACCGGCAGCCAGGTCCAGACGCATCAGAGCATCAACGGTTTTCTCGGTTGGCTCAACGATGTCAACCAGACGCTTGTGAGTGCGAATTTCGTACTGATCGCGCGCATCTTTGTTAACGTGCGGAGAGATCAGAACGGTAAAGCGCTCTTTGCGGGTCGGCAGCGGGATCGGACCGCGAACCTGCGCACCAGTGCGCTTGGCAGTCTCGACGATTTCCGCGGTTGATTGATCGATCAGACGATGATCAAACGCTTTCAGGCGGATACGGATTCTTTGGTTCTGCATGAGACCAGAGCTCCAATTATTTTATAAACGAAAATGATTACTCCTCACACCCATTACGATTGATGGGAGAGTGTAACCGTTCTTACGTAGCTCCCCGATTGGGAGCATTGTTAAATAGCCAAATCGGCTATTCGAGGTTCAAATCGAACCTGCCGTCAATTACGACAAGCCCGCGCATTATACGTAAATCTCAGCCTGACGCAAGTGTCGGATAGAAATTAAGCGCTTTATTCTTATGCGAACATGATTCCAGATGGTACGCATGGGATGGCAACGCGCATCTTTTCTTTGGAAGGCATCAGGCAAACCTGGCAATACGTCGTTGTCGCTGTCGCATAAATCTATAAAGGTGAGCACAAGCCTTGACGAGGATTTGCTTATGTTTGTTGCCCTCCCCTTTCTCATTTTTTATGCGTCGTTCTCTTTATTACTTGGCATATACGACGCGCGTACCGGTCTGTTGCCTGACCGGTTTACCTGTCCATTACTGTGGGGTGGTTTGCTTTATCACCAGATTTGCCTGCCGGAGCGTTTACCGGATGCGCTTTGGGGTGCTATCGCCGGCTATGGCGGATTCGCGTTAATTTACTGGGGCTATCGCCTGCGTTATCAGAAAGAGGGGCTTGGATATGGCGACGTCAAGTACCTCGCTGCCTTAGGGGCGTGGCATTGTTGGGAAACACTGCCGTTACTGGTTTTCCTTGCCGCTATGTTGGCCTGTGGCGGGTTTGGCGTCGCGCTACTGGTGAGAGGTAAATCGGCATTAATAAACCCGCTACCTTTTGGGCCATGGCTGGCGGTGGCGGGTTTCATAACAGGTTGGAAAGTTTTCTTTCCAGACGGTTAATCGGTAACCTTAATTTGTGATTGCAGATAATTTTGCATACCAAGTTTGGCAATCAAATCCAGCTCAGTTTCCAGCCAGTCGATGTGGCCTTCCTCGTCGGCAAGAATTTCAATCATCATATCCCGGCTGACATAATCATGAACGCTATCGGCATAGGCTATTGCCTCACGTAGATCTTTTGCGCCTTCCAGTTCGAGTCGGAGATCCGATCGTAGCATCTCTTCGACATCTTCACCGATGCCCAGCTTGCCCAGATCCTGTAGGTTCGGTATGCCTTCCAGAAATAAAATACGCTCAATATACTTATCGGCGTGTTTCATCTCATCAATGGATTCATGGTACTCAACATCATTAAGCCGGGTCAGGCCCCAGTTTTTGAACATACGGGCATGAAGAAAATACTGATTAATTGCGACAAGCTCATTTCCCAATAGTTTATTGAGATAATTTATGATTTTAACATCACCTTTCATTTTATAGTCCCTCCGCTTCCACTCTCTAGAGCGTAGATGGGGCTACAGGGATGTCAAAAAAAAGAGTGTGACTCAGGCGATCTCTTTAAATTCCGGCATTTGCGTTAACTCATCCTGCATCACTTCTCGCGCGGCGCGAATACACTTACCACATTGATTTCCCACAGGAATAAATTTACGCAACTGTTGAAATGACTGTGGATGAAATTGTCGTACAGCCTGGCGGATTTTTTTATCGCTTATACCATTACACAAACAAACGTACATGATCGCTCCCGTTCAATTTCCGCACAAAGTGTAAATGAGAATGGTTATGATTACAATAGCACAAAGCGATTTACGCCACGGGAGAAGCGTTAAAAAAGGCAAATAAATATAACAGCGGCTAAATAGCAGGCAACAAAAAGGGCGCCGAAGCGCCCTCTTCAATTCAAAACTAATTAACGAGTAATTAGCCCAGAACTTTAGCAACAACGCCCGCGCCAACGGTACGGCCGCCTTCACGGATTGCGAAACGCAGACCGTCGTCCATCGCGATCGGGTGGATCAGGGTAACAACCATTTTGATGTTGTCGCCCGGCATTACCATCTCTACGCCTTCCGGCAGTTCGATGGTACCAGTCACGTCAGTAGTACGGAAGTAGAACTGCGGACGGTAGCCTTTGAAGAACGGAGTGTGACGACCGCCTTCATCTTTGGACAGAATGTACACTTCAGATTCGAACTTGGTGTGCGGCTTGATGGTGCCCGGCTTAGCCAGTACCTGACCACGTTCGATTTCTTCACGTTTGATACCACGCAGCAGAACAC
>NZ_JAGETK010000024.1:0-33076 GCF_017573605.1 Salmonella sp. 32070601201500089SM | reverse complement strand
TAGGCGTTCCGTACATCATCGTGTTCCTGAACAAATGCGACATGGTTGATGACGAAGAGCTGCTGGAACTGGTTGAAATGGAAGTTCGTGAACTTCTGTCTCAGTACGACTTCCCGGGCGACGACACGCCGATCGTTCGTGGTTCTGCTCTGAAAGCGCTGGAAGGCGACGCAGAGTGGGAAGCGAAAATCATCGAACTGGCTGGCTTCCTGGATTCTTACATCCCGGAACCAGAGCGTGCGATTGACAAGCCGTTCCTGCTGCCGATCGAAGACGTATTCTCCATCTCCGGTCGTGGTACCGTTGTTACCGGTCGTGTAGAGCGCGGTATCATCAAAGTGGGCGAAGAAGTTGAAATCGTTGGTATCAAAGAGACTCAGAAGTCTACCTGTACTGGCGTTGAAATGTTCCGCAAACTGCTGGACGAAGGCCGTGCCGGTGAGAACGTAGGTGTTCTGCTGCGTGGTATCAAACGTGAAGAAATCGAACGTGGTCAGGTACTGGCTAAGCCGGGCACCATCAAGCCGCACACCAAGTTCGAATCTGAAGTGTACATTCTGTCCAAAGATGAAGGCGGCCGTCATACTCCGTTCTTCAAAGGCTACCGTCCGCAGTTCTACTTCCGTACTACTGACGTGACTGGCACCATCGAACTGCCGGAAGGCGTGGAGATGGTAATGCCGGGCGACAACATCAAAATGGTTGTTACCCTGATCCACCCGATCGCAATGGACGACGGTCTGCGTTTCGCAATCCGTGAAGGCGGCCGTACCGTTGGCGCGGGCGTTGTTGCTAAAGTTCTCGGCTAATCGCTGATAACATTTGACGCAATGCGCAATAAAAGGGCATCATTTGATGCCCTTTTTGCACGCTTTCACACCAGAACCTGGCTCATCAGTGATTTTATTTGTCATAATCATTGCTGAGACAGGCTCTGTAGAGGGCGTATAATCCGAAAGGCGAATAAGCGTTTCGATTTGGATTGCCTCGCGATTGCGGGGTGAAAATGTTTGTAGAATACTTCTGACAGGTTGGTTTATGAGTGCGAATACCGAAGCTCAAGGGAGCGGGCGCGGCCTGGAAGCGATGAAGTGGATAGTTGTTGCCATATTGCTGATCGTCGCAATCGTCGGCAACTACCTCTATCGCGACATGATGCTGCCGCTGCGTGCGCTGGCCGTAGTAATTCTGATTGCTGCAGCGGGTGGTGTCGCGCTGTTGACGACAAAAGGTAAAGCAACCGTTGCTTTTGCCCGTGAAGCGAGAACCGAAGTCCGTAAGGTCATTTGGCCGACTCGCCAGGAAACGCTGCACACCACGCTGATCGTCGCTGCGGTTACCGCAGTTATGTCACTGATCCTGTGGGGACTGGATGGTATTCTGGTTCGCCTGGTATCCTTTATCACTGGCCTGAGGTTCTGAGATGTCTGAAGCACCTAAAAAGCGCTGGTACGTCGTTCAGGCGTTTTCCGGTTTTGAAGGCCGCGTAGCCACATCGCTGCGCGAGCATATCAAATTACACAATATGGAAGAGCTGTTTGGCGAAGTCATGGTGCCGACTGAAGAAGTCGTTGAGATCCGTGGCGGCCAGCGTCGCAAAAGCGAACGCAAATTCTTCCCGGGTTACGTTCTGGTCCAGATGGTCATGAACGACGCAAGCTGGCACCTGGTGCGTAGCGTGCCGCGTGTGATGGGCTTTATCGGCGGTACCTCTGACCGTCCGGCGCCGATCAGCGACAAAGAAGTCGATGCGATCATGAACCGCCTGCAGCAGGTTGGCGATAAGCCGCGGCCGAAAACTCTGTTTGAACCGGGTGAAATGGTTCGTGTTAACGACGGTCCGTTCGCAGACTTTAACGGCGTTGTCGAAGAAGTCGATTATGAGAAGTCTCGCCTGAAAGTGTCTGTTTCTATCTTCGGTCGTGCGACCCCGGTAGAGCTGGACTTCAGTCAGGTTGAGAAAGCGTAAGGCTGCGATCAAAAAAGCAGCGATCTAATCGTTGCATAGGGCGCGAAATTGACATACAATTTCGCGCCTTTTGTTTTTATGGGCCTTATGCCCATAAAGCGATATTTATCACGGGGAGCTTCTTTGAAGCGATACTACCCAATTCGAGGAATTTAGAATGGCTAAGAAAGTACAAGCCTACGTCAAGCTGCAGGTTGCAGCTGGTATGGCGAACCCGAGTCCGCCGGTTGGTCCAGCACTGGGTCAGCAGGGTGTGAACATCATGGAATTCTGCAAAGCGTTCAACGCAAAAACGGATTCCATCGAAAAAGGTCTGCCGATTCCGGTTGTTATTACCGTTTACGCTGACCGTTCTTTCACCTTCGTTACCAAAACGCCTCCGGCAGCTGTTCTGCTGAAAAAAGCGGCTGGTATCAAGTCTGGTTCCGGCAAGCCGAACAAAGACAAAGTAGGTAAAATTTCCCGCGCTCAGCTGCAGGAAATCGCGCAGACCAAAGCTGCCGACATGACCGGTGCCGACATTGAAGCGATGACTCGCTCCATCGAAGGTACTGCACGTTCCATGGGCCTGGTAGTGGAGGACTAAGAAATGGCTAAACTGACCAAGCGTATGCGCGTGATCCGTGAAAAAGTTGATGCGACCAAACAGTACGACATCAACGAAGCTATTGCCCTGCTGAAAGAGCTGGCCACTGCTAAATTCAACGAAAGCGTTGACGTTGCCGTTAACCTCGGCATCGATGCTCGTAAATCTGACCAGAACGTTCGTGGCGCGACTGTACTGCCGCACGGTACTGGCCGTTCTGTTCGCGTTGCCGTATTTACCCAGGGCCCGAACGCTGAAGCAGCTAAAGCTGCTGGCGCTGAGCTGGTAGGTATGGAAGATCTGGCTGACCAGATCAAGAAAGGCGAAATGAACTTCGACGTTGTTATCGCATCCCCGGATGCAATGCGCGTTGTTGGCCAGCTGGGCCAGGTTCTGGGTCCTCGCGGCCTGATGCCAAACCCGAAAGTCGGTACCGTAACTCCGAACGTTGCTGAAGCGGTTAAGAACGCTAAAGCAGGTCAGGTTCGTTACCGTAACGACAAAAACGGCATCATCCACACCACCATCGGTAAAGTGGACTTTGACGCTGACAAACTGAAAGAAAACCTGGAAGCTCTGCTGGTTGCGCTGAAAAAAGCAAAACCGAGCCAGGCGAAAGGCGTGTACATCAAGAAAGTTAGCATCTCCACCACCATGGGTGCTGGCGTTGCCGTTGATCAGGCTGGTCTGAGCGCATCTGCGAACTAAGATTAGTCTTTACGTGGGCGGTGATTTTGTCTACAATCTTACCCCCACGTATTCTGCTAGTTGCAGACGTATATCCGAGATATTCGGGTTGTGACAAGACGGCAACTGAGTGAGTCGCCAGGAGCATAGCTAACTATGTGACTGGTGCGAACGAAGGAAGCCAACGCCGCCACAAGCTGAATAGCGACGGATAGACAAGATTTGTTCGTTGGAGCCTGGCCTATCCAGGCCTCCGTCGAAGACCGCAGGCGTCTCGCAAGAGGCTTAATCCCCTGCGTAGACGGTGACAGAACGCTAAGATTATTTTTGATACTCTGGCTTGTTTCTGCTCACCGTATTAAGACGCTCTTCTCGTTGAGATGAGTGAAGTGAGTTCCGGAACATGAGTTCCGGCAAACATCCAGGAGCAAAGCTAATGGCTTTAAATCTTCAAGACAAACAAGCGATTGTTGCTGAAGTCAGCGAAGTAGCCAAAGGCGCGCTGTCTGCAGTAGTTGCGGATTCCCGTGGCGTAACTGTAGATAAAATGACTGAACTGCGTAAAGCAGGTCGTGAAGCTGGCGTATACATGCGTGTTGTTCGTAACACCCTGCTGCGCCGCGTCGTTGAAGGTACTCAGTTCGAGTGCCTGAAAGACACGTTTGTTGGTCCGACCCTGATTGCATACTCTATGGAACACCCGGGCGCTGCTGCTCGTCTGTTCAAAGAGTTCGCGAAAGCGAATGCAAAATTTGAGGTCAAAGCTGCAGCCTTTGAAGGTGAGCTGATCCCGGCGTCTCAGATCGACCGCCTGGCAACTCTGCCGACCTACGAAGAAGCAATTGCACGCCTGATGGCAACCATGAAAGAAGCTTCGGCTGGCAAACTGGTTCGCACACTGGCTGCTGTACGCGATGCAAAAGAAGCTGCGTAATCGCAGTTGTCTTTATCAAGCATTTGCTTACGTATAAACTTATTCTGATATTCAGGAACAATTTAAATGTCTATCACTAAAGATCAAATCATTGAAGCAGTATCCGCTATGTCCGTAATGGACGTTGTAGAACTGATTTCTGCAATGGAAGAAAAATTCGGTGTTTCCGCTGCTGCTGCTGTAGCTGTAGCTGCTGGCCCGGCTGAAGCTGCTGAAGAAAAAACTGAATTCGACGTAATTCTGAAAGCTGCTGGCGCTAACAAAGTTGCTGTTATCAAAGCAGTACGTGGCGCAACTGGCTTGGGTCTGAAAGAAGCTAAAGACCTGGTAGAATCTGCTCCGGCCGCTCTGAAAGAAGGCGTGAGCAAAGATGACGCTGAAGCACTGAAAAAATCTCTGGAAGAAGCTGGCGCTGAAGTTGAAGTTAAATAAGCCAACCCTTCCGGTTGCAGCCTGAGAAATCAGGCTGATGGCTGGTGACTTTTTAGTCACCAGCCTTTTTGCGCTGTAAGGCGCCAGTAGCGTTTCACACTGTTTGACTACTGCTGTGCCTTTCAATGCTTGTTTCTATCGACGACTTAATATACTGCGACAGAGCGTACGTTCTGTGTAAATCGCAATGAAATGGTTTAAGCGTGATAGCAACAGGCATTGCGGAAAGTATCCATTTTCCGGTCAACAAAATAGTGTTGCACAAACTGTCCCCCGCAGGACAGATGGGTCGACTTGTCAGCGAGCTGAGGAACCCTATGGTTTACTCCTATACCGAGAAAAAACGTATTCGTAAGGATTTTGGTAAACGTCCACAAGTTCTGGATGTACCTTATCTCCTTTCTATCCAGCTTGACTCGTTTCAGAAGTTTATCGAGCAAGATCCTGAAGGGCAGTACGGCCTGGAAGCAGCCTTCCGTTCCGTGTTCCCGATTCAGAGCTACAGCGGTAATTCCGAGCTGCAGTACGTCAGCTACCGCCTTGGCGAACCGGTGTTTGACGTTCAGGAATGTCAGATCCGTGGCGTGACCTATTCCGCACCGCTGCGCGTAAAACTGCGTCTGGTGATCTACGAGCGCGAAGCGCCGGAAGGCACCGTAAAAGACATTAAAGAACAAGAAGTCTACATGGGCGAAATTCCGCTCATGACCGACAACGGTACCTTTGTTATCAACGGTACTGAGCGTGTTATCGTTTCTCAGCTGCACCGTAGTCCTGGCGTCTTCTTTGACTCCGACAAAGGTAAAACCCACTCTTCGGGTAAAGTGCTGTATAACGCGCGCATCATTCCTTACCGTGGTTCCTGGCTGGACTTCGAATTCGATCCGAAGGACAACCTGTTCGTACGTATCGACCGTCGCCGTAAACTGCCTGCGACCATCATTCTGCGTGCGCTGAACTACACCACTGAGCAGATCCTTGACCTGTTCTTTGAGAAAGTCGTCTTCGAAATTCGCGACAACAAACTGCAGATGGAGCTGATTCCAGAACGTCTGCGTGGCGAAACCGCGTCGTTCGATATCGAAGCTAACGGCAAAGTGTACGTTGAAAAAGGCCGTCGCATTACCGCGCGTCACATCCGTCAGCTGGAAAAAGACGATATCAAGCATATCGAAGTTCCGGTTGAGTACATCGCAGGTAAAGTCGTCTCTAAAGACTACGTTGACGAATCTACTGGCGAGCTGATCTGCGCGGCGAACATGGAGCTGAGCCTGGATCTGCTGGCTAAGCTGAGCCAGTCCGGCCACAAGCGTATCGAAACGCTGTTTACCAACGATCTGGACCACGGCCCGTACATTTCTGAAACGGTACGCGTCGACCCAACTAACGATCGTCTGAGCGCGCTGGTAGAAATCTACCGCATGATGCGCCCTGGTGAGCCGCCGACACGCGAAGCGGCTGAAAGCCTGTTCGAGAACCTGTTCTTCTCCGAAGACCGCTATGACCTGTCTGCGGTGGGTCGTATGAAGTTCAACCGTTCTCTGCTGCGCGACGAAATCGAAGGTTCCGGTATCCTGAGCAAAGACGACATCATTGATGTCATGAAGAAGCTCATCGATATCCGTAACGGTAAAGGCGAAGTGGATGATATCGACCACCTCGGCAACCGTCGTATCCGTTCCGTCGGCGAAATGGCGGAAAACCAGTTCCGCGTTGGCCTGGTGCGTGTAGAGCGTGCGGTGAAAGAGCGTCTGTCTCTGGGCGATCTGGATACCCTGATGCCTCAGGATATGATCAACGCCAAGCCGATTTCCGCCGCAGTGAAAGAGTTCTTTGGTTCCAGCCAGCTGTCTCAGTTTATGGACCAGAACAACCCGCTGTCTGAGATTACGCACAAACGTCGTATCTCCGCACTCGGCCCAGGCGGTCTGACCCGCGAACGCGCAGGCTTCGAAGTTCGAGACGTACACCCGACGCACTACGGTCGCGTATGTCCTATCGAAACGCCGGAAGGTCCGAACATCGGTCTGATCAACTCCCTGTCCGTGTACGCACAGACTAACGAATATGGCTTCCTTGAGACGCCGTACCGTCGTGTGGTTGATGGCGTGGTTACTGACGAAATTCATTACCTGTCTGCTATCGAAGAAGGCAACTACGTTATCGCTCAGGCGAACTCCAACCTGGATGACGAAGGCCACTTTGTAGAAGATTTGGTTACCTGCCGTAGCAAAGGCGAATCCAGCTTGTTCAGCCGCGACCAGGTTGACTACATGGACGTTTCCACCCAGCAGGTGGTCTCCGTCGGTGCGTCCCTGATCCCGTTCCTGGAACACGATGACGCCAACCGTGCATTGATGGGTGCGAACATGCAACGTCAGGCGGTTCCGACTCTGCGCGCTGACAAGCCGCTGGTGGGTACCGGTATGGAACGTGCTGTCGCCGTCGACTCCGGTGTTACTGCAGTAGCTAAACGTGGCGGTACTGTTCAGTACGTGGATGCGTCCCGTATCGTTATCAAAGTTAACGAAGACGAGATGTACCCGGGTGAAGCAGGTATCGACATCTATAACCTGACCAAATACACCCGCTCTAACCAGAACACCTGTATCAATCAGATGCCATGTGTGTCTCTGGGCGAGCCGGTTGAACGCGGCGACGTGCTGGCAGACGGTCCGTCCACCGACCTCGGTGAACTGGCGCTCGGTCAGAACATGCGCGTGGCGTTCATGCCGTGGAACGGCTACAACTTCGAAGACTCCATCCTCGTTTCCGAGCGTGTTGTTCAGGAAGACCGTTTCACCACCATCCACATTCAGGAACTGGCGTGCGTGTCCCGTGACACCAAGCTGGGGCCGGAAGAGATCACCGCTGATATCCCGAACGTGGGTGAAGCTGCGCTCTCCAAACTGGATGAATCCGGTATCGTTTACATCGGCGCGGAAGTGACCGGCGGCGACATTCTGGTCGGTAAGGTGACGCCGAAAGGTGAAACCCAGCTGACGCCGGAAGAGAAACTGCTGCGTGCGATCTTCGGTGAGAAAGCGTCTGACGTTAAAGACTCTTCTCTGCGCGTACCTAACGGTGTCTCCGGTACGGTTATCGACGTTCAGGTCTTTACTCGCGATGGCGTAGAAAAAGACAAACGTGCTCTGGAAATCGAAGAGATGCAGCTCAAGCAGGCGAAAAAAGACCTGTCTGAAGAACTGCAGATCCTCGAAGCGGGCCTGTTTAGCCGTATCCGTGCGGTGTTGGTGTCCGGCGGCGTTGAAGCTGAGAAGCTCGACAAACTGCCGCGCGACCGCTGGCTGGAACTCGGTCTGACCGACGAAGAGAAACAAAATCAGCTGGAACAACTGGCTGAGCAGTATGACGAACTGAAACACGAGTTCGAGAAAAAACTTGAAGCGAAGCGCCGTAAAATCACCCAGGGCGACGATCTGGCGCCGGGCGTGCTGAAGATCGTGAAGGTCTATCTGGCCGTTAAACGCCGTATCCAGCCGGGTGATAAGATGGCAGGTCGTCACGGTAACAAGGGTGTTATCTCTAAGATCAACCCGATCGAAGACATGCCTTACGATGAAAACGGCACGCCGGTAGACATCGTACTGAACCCGCTGGGCGTACCGTCTCGTATGAACATCGGTCAGATTCTGGAAACCCACCTGGGTATGGCTGCGAAAGGTATTGGCGACAAGATTAACGCCATGCTGAAACAGCAGCAGGAAGTCGCCAAACTGCGCGAATTCATCCAGCGTGCCTACGATCTGGGCGCCGACGTTCGTCAGAAAGTCGACCTGAGCACCTTCAGCGATGATGAAGTGCTGCGTCTGGCAGAAAACCTGCGCAAAGGTATGCCGATTGCCACACCAGTGTTCGACGGTGCGAAAGAAGCGGAAATCAAAGAGCTGCTGAAACTGGGCGACCTGCCGACCTCCGGTCAGATCACCCTGTTCGATGGCCGTACGGGTGAACAGTTCGAACGTCCGGTAACCGTCGGTTACATGTACATGCTGAAACTGAACCACCTGGTTGATGACAAGATGCATGCGCGTTCTACCGGTTCTTACAGCCTGGTTACTCAGCAGCCGCTGGGTGGTAAGGCGCAGTTCGGTGGTCAGCGCTTCGGGGAGATGGAAGTGTGGGCGCTGGAAGCTTACGGCGCCGCCTACACCCTGCAGGAAATGCTCACCGTTAAGTCTGATGACGTGAACGGTCGTACCAAGATGTATAAGAACATCGTGGACGGCAACCATCAGATGGAACCGGGTATGCCGGAATCCTTCAACGTTCTGTTGAAAGAGATCCGCTCGCTGGGCATCAACATCGAACTGGAAGACGAGTAATTCTCGCTCAAACAGGTCACTGGTGTCGGGGTAAAACCCGACACCAGATTGTGCTAACTCCGACGGGAGCAAATCCGTGAAAGATTTATTAAAGTTTCTGAAAGCGCAGACTAAAACCGAAGAGTTTGATGCGATCAAAATTGCTCTGGCTTCGCCAGACATGATCCGTTCATGGTCTTTCGGTGAAGTTAAAAAGCCGGAAACCATCAACTACCGTACGTTCAAACCTGAGCGTGACGGCCTTTTCTGCGCCCGTATCTTTGGGCCGGTAAAAGACTACGAGTGCCTGTGCGGTAAGTACAAGCGCCTGAAACACCGTGGTGTTATTTGTGAGAAGTGCGGCGTTGAAGTGACCCAGACCAAAGTACGCCGTGAGCGTATGGGCCACATCGAGCTGGCGTCTCCGACTGCTCACATCTGGTTCCTGAAATCGCTGCCGTCCCGTATCGGTCTGCTGCTCGATATGCCGTTGCGCGATATCGAACGCGTACTGTACTTCGAATCTTATGTGGTTATCGAAGGCGGTATGACCAACCTGGAACGTCAACAGATCCTGACTGAAGAGCAGTATCTGGACGCGCTGGAAGAGTTCGGTGACGAATTCGACGCGAAGATGGGTGCGGAAGCTATCCAGGCCCTGCTGAAGAGCATGGATCTGGAGCAAGAGTGTGAAACTCTGCGCGAAGAGCTGAACGAAACCAACTCCGAAACCAAGCGTAAAAAGCTGACCAAGCGTATCAAACTGCTGGAAGCCTTCGTACAGTCTGGCAACAAGCCAGAGTGGATGATCCTGACCGTTCTGCCGGTTCTGCCGCCAGATCTGCGTCCGCTGGTTCCGCTGGATGGTGGTCGTTTCGCGACTTCTGACCTGAACGATCTGTATCGTCGCGTCATTAACCGTAACAACCGTCTGAAGCGTCTGCTGGATCTGGCTGCGCCGGACATCATCGTACGTAACGAAAAACGTATGCTGCAGGAAGCGGTTGACGCCCTGCTGGATAACGGTCGTCGCGGTCGTGCGATCACCGGTTCTAACAAGCGTCCTCTGAAATCTTTGGCCGACATGATCAAAGGTAAACAGGGTCGTTTCCGTCAGAACCTGCTCGGTAAGCGTGTTGACTACTCCGGTCGTTCTGTTATCACCGTAGGTCCATACCTGCGTCTGCACCAGTGCGGTCTGCCGAAGAAAATGGCGCTGGAGCTGTTCAAACCGTTCATCTACGGCAAGCTGGAATTGCGTGGCCTTGCCACCACCATCAAAGCCGCGAAGAAAATGGTTGAGCGTGAAGAAGCCGTCGTTTGGGATATCCTGGACGAAGTGATCCGCGAACACCCGGTACTGCTGAACCGTGCACCAACACTGCACCGTCTGGGTATCCAGGCATTTGAACCGGTACTGATCGAAGGTAAAGCTATCCAGCTGCACCCGCTGGTTTGTGCGGCATATAACGCTGACTTCGATGGTGACCAGATGGCTGTTCACGTACCGCTGACGCTGGAAGCCCAGCTTGAAGCGCGTGCGCTGATGATGTCTACCAACAACATCCTGTCTCCGGCGAACGGCGAACCTATCATCGTTCCGTCTCAGGACGTGGTATTGGGTCTGTACTACATGACCCGTGACTGTGTTAACGCCAAAGGCGAAGGCATGGTGCTGACTGGCCCGAAAGAAGCTGAGCGTATCTATCGCGCAGGTCTGGCCTCTCTGCATGCGCGCGTTAAAGTGCGTATCACTGAATATGAAAAAGATGAAAACGGCGAATTCGTTGCGCACACCAGCCTGAAAGACACGACCGTTGGTCGCGCCATTCTGTGGATGATCGTACCGAAAGGTCTGCCTTTCTCCATCGTCAACCAGGCGCTGGGCAAGAAAGCGATCTCCAAAATGCTGAACACCTGTTACCGTATTCTGGGCCTGAAACCGACCGTTATTTTTGCGGACCAGACGATGTACACCGGCTTTGCTTATGCAGCGCGTTCAGGTGCGTCCGTTGGTATTGATGACATGGTCATCCCGGAGAAAAAACACGAGATCATCTCTGAGGCGGAAGCTGAAGTTGCTGAGATCCAGGAGCAGTTCCAGTCCGGTCTGGTAACCGCTGGCGAACGCTATAACAAAGTTATCGATATCTGGGCTGCGGCGAACGATCGTGTATCCAAAGCGATGATGGATAACCTGCAAACCGAAACCGTGATTAACCGTGACGGCCAGGAAGAGCAGCAGGTCTCCTTCAACAGCATCTACATGATGGCCGACTCCGGTGCGCGTGGTTCTGCGGCACAGATTCGTCAGCTGGCAGGTATGCGTGGTCTGATGGCGAAGCCAGATGGCTCCATCATCGAAACGCCAATCACCGCGAACTTCCGTGAAGGTCTGAACGTACTCCAGTACTTCATCTCCACGCACGGTGCGCGTAAAGGTCTGGCGGATACCGCACTGAAAACCGCGAACTCCGGTTATCTGACCCGTCGTCTGGTTGACGTCGCGCAGGATCTGGTGGTGACCGAAGATGACTGTGGTACGCACGAAGGTATCCTGATGACCCCGGTTATCGAGGGTGGCGACGTGAAAGAGCCGCTGCGTGACCGCGTTCTGGGTCGTGTGACGGCGGAAGATGTGCTGAAACCGGGTACCGCGGACATTCTGGTTCCACGCAACACGCTGCTGCACGAACAGTGGTGTGACCTGCTGGAAGCAAACTCCGTTGACGCCGTTAAAGTGCGTTCCGTTGTATCCTGCGACACCGACTTTGGTGTATGTGCGCACTGCTATGGCCGTGACCTGGCGCGTGGCCACATCATCAACAAAGGTGAAGCTATCGGCGTTATCGCGGCACAGTCCATCGGTGAACCGGGTACACAGCTGACGATGCGTACGTTCCACATCGGTGGTGCGGCATCGCGTGCGGCTGCTGAATCCAGCATCCAGGTTAAGAACAAAGGTAGCATCAAGCTCAGCAACGTGAAGTCGGTTGTGAACTCCAGCGGTAAACTGGTTATCACTTCTCGTAACACCGAACTGAAGCTGATCGACGAATTTGGTCGTACCAAAGAGAGCTATAAAGTGCCTTATGGCGCTGTCATGGCGAAAGGTGATGGCGAGCAGGTTGCCGGCGGCGAAACCGTGGCAAACTGGGACCCGCACACCATGCCGGTTATCACTGAAGTGAGTGGTTTCATCCGCTTCACTGACATGATCGACGGTCAGACCATTACGCGTCAGACCGACGAACTGACCGGTTTGTCTTCGCTGGTGGTTCTGGATTCGGCTGAACGTACTACCGGTGGTAAAGATCTGCGTCCGGCGCTGAAAATCGTTGATGCTCAGGGTAATGACGTTCTGATCCCGGGTACCGATATGCCTGCGCAGTACTTCCTGCCGGGTAAAGCGATTGTACAGCTGGAAGATGGCGTACAGATCAGTTCTGGTGACACCCTGGCGCGTATTCCGCAGGAATCCGGCGGTACCAAGGATATTACCGGTGGTCTGCCGCGCGTTGCGGATCTGTTCGAAGCGCGTCGTCCGAAAGAGCCAGCAATCCTTGCTGAAATCGCAGGTATCGTTTCCTTCGGTAAAGAAACCAAAGGCAAACGTCGTCTGGTGATCACGCCGGTTGATGGTAGTGACCCGTACGAAGAGATGATTCCAAAATGGCGTCAGCTCAACGTGTTCGAAGGGGAACGTGTAGAACGTGGTGATGTGATTTCCGATGGTCCGGAAGCGCCGCACGACATTCTGCGTCTGCGTGGCGTTCATGCTGTGACGCGTTACATCGTTAACGAAGTCCAGGATGTATACCGTCTGCAGGGCGTTAAGATTAACGATAAACACATCGAAGTTATCGTTCGTCAGATGCTGCGTAAAGCGACCATCGAAAGCGCCGGTAGTTCCGACTTCCTGGAAGGCGAACAGGTTGAATACTCTCGCGTCAAGATCGCTAACCGCGAGCTGGAAGCGAACGGCAAAGTGGGGGCTACCTTCTCCCGCGATCTGCTGGGTATCACCAAAGCGTCTCTGGCAACCGAATCGTTCATCTCTGCCGCATCGTTCCAGGAGACCACGCGTGTCCTGACCGAAGCAGCCGTTGCGGGTAAACGCGACGAACTGCGCGGCCTGAAAGAGAACGTTATCGTGGGTCGTCTGATCCCGGCCGGTACCGGTTATGCGTACCACCAGGATCGTATGCGCCGTCGCGCCGCGGGCGAGCAGCCAGCAACACCGCAGGTCACTGCGGAAGATGCATCTGCAAGCCTGGCAGAGCTGCTAAACGCAGGTCTGGGCGGTTCTGATAACGAGTAATCGTTAAATGGTGGAGGGGGATTTATCCCTCCACCAGCTTCATGCTGGATACCGAATTCCGGGTCGCTTGCCTACAAGGAAAGAAAATGCCAGCGATTATTTCATTAATCTATTTAATGTTTAGTCTTTTAGTATTTACAAAAAAGATAACCATTTCAAACGTTCTGTCCGCTTTTTTATTGTTTCTATCGTTATATATACTTCACCATAAATCATTACTTATATTTATTTATTGTCTTATTATTATTGTCGCCACCGCTATTCTTCATCGAGTCAAAACCAGCGCGGATAAAAAAGCCGTATTTTATTTTTCAATGCCATGCTGGCTCTTGGTTTTATCTGTAATTATAAATATTAATGAATAAATGAATTATTTTTCCATGACTCTTGTTTCTCGTATTATTGGTGAAAACTCACTATCACTGGTTATATGAATAAATTGTCCAGTTGTTGCATTATATTTTGCCATCGCACAGGGAAGACTATTACCGCCGTTAGCCATAACAAATTTTGCTTTTGTATTACGATAAAGATTGACGCCAGGAATGGGGTCTTGACCGAATGTATAAGGCGTTGGGACAATCACATTATGTTTGTTTGAGAGCCACTTTGCTAAAATCCCGCCAACGCCATCAACCGGCGTAATAAAAGTAGAGAATCCACAATACTCAAAATTGAAATTTTTTACCATTGGGTTTGATTTTTTCTGTAACATTGAGTCCAAATGTGACTTTAAATTTATCCCATAAATCTAAGTTATTAAAGTCTATTGGCTCGCCATTATAAAATGCCTGCTGTTCATACATTAAATGATAAACCTGTTTTATTGATTGTTTACACGGGATATTTTAAATTATTAAATGGAGTATTTAATTCCATTAAGGTCTTTGTTTGCTCTTATTACAGGAATTATAAATATGATGCCATTTCTGGAATAAAAATAAAGTTAACAAGCTATTTATTTAATTGCTCACTGGTAGGGTATTTATGTATCCACCGGTTAATGCTTAATTTAGCATCTTTTAGCTGACAGCGATTGCAACGCTAAAAAACATGTGCTAATAATCATCATGTAAAATATGTAATGAAGTAAGCATGGAGCATTTAATTGTTATGATTCCACCATTAAATAGATATGTTCCCGCGCTTTCAAAAAATGAATTGGTTAAAACTGTTACCAACAGGGGCATTCAGTTTACAAGTTTTAATGGAAAAGATTATCCCTTGTGCTTTTTAGATGAGAAAACCCCTCTTCTTTTCCAGTGGTTTGAGCGGAATCCTGCTCGCTTTGGGAAAAATGATATACCTATAATTAACACAGAGAAAAACCCCTACCTTAACAATATCATTAAAGCAGCAACAATTGAAAAAGAACGTCTTATAGGTATTTTTGTAGATGGTGATTTTTTTCCAGGACAAAAGGATGCTTTTTCAAAACTTGAGTATGACTATGAAAACATAAAAGTCATATATAGAAATGATATTGACTTTAGCATGTACGATAAAAAATTATCAGAAATTTATATGGAAAATATTTCTAAGCAAGAGTCCATGCCAGAAGAAAAAAGGGATTATCATTTACTGCAGCTATTAAAAAAAGAATTGAGTGATATTCAAGAGGGTAATGATTCATTAATTAAATCTTACTTACTGGATAAAGGCCATGGATGGTTTGATTTTTACAGGAATATGGCTATGTTAAAGGCTGGTCAGTTATTTTTGGAGGCGGATAAGGTTGGGTGTTATGATTTATCAACAAATAGTGGGTGTATATATCTCGATGCTGATATGATTATCACGGAAAAATTGGGGAGTATATATATTCCGGATGGAATCGCTGTTCATGTAGAAAGGATAGATGGCCGTGCTTCTATGGAAAACGGGATAATAGCTGTTGATCGCAATAACCACCCGGCTTTACTTGCTGGATTGGAAATAATGCATACTAAATTTGATGCTGATCCCTATTCTGATGGTGTATGTAATGGAATTAGAAAACATTTTAATTATTCTTTAAATGAAGATTATAATTCTTTTTGCGATTTTATTGAGTTTAAGCATGATAACATTATAATGAATACCAGTCAGTTTACGCAAAGTTCATGGGCGAGGCATGTGCAGTAGTGGAAATGGCAATAATCATGCTATTGAATACATAAAATATTGGCATAAACTATCAAGTTTCGGCGAAAAAATATTTGATGCTCAGTTTTCTCTACTACAACGCCACTTTAAAATCGCAGTGCTGTTCAGAACGGACATAGAAAAACGGGAGGCCGATAACAATCTCCCGTTTTTCACATTACGTACTCGCTCGTGAAATATTAATGCGTTTACATACGGGTTCACCGCATTTGCGAAGCGCGCCCCAGCCAACTGTCCCAGTCTTTCCACACGGGCTGTAACCCTTGCGCGCTTAACGCGCTTGCTACGGTTTCAGGCCGACGGGCATCGTGGGGAGAAAACTGCTCCAGTTCCGGATGATCGTCAGCGTAGCCGCCGGGCTGCGTTTTTGAGAAGGCGCTGACGTTGTTGATTGCCAGAGGAATCACATGGTCTCGGAACCAGGGCGATTCGCGGGTGGAAAGTGAGAGCTCAATTTCCGGCGCCAATAACCGGAAAGCGCAAATCGTTTGCACCAGTTGCTTTTCATCCATCACAGATGCGGGTTCCACACCGCCAGTACACGGACGCAGACGCGGGAAGGAAACAGAATAGCGACTCTGCCAGTACTGTTTCTGCATCCACAACAGATGCTCCGCCACCATATAGCAATCCACCCGCCAGTTGTCCGACAGACCAATTAGCGCGCCAAGACCGATTTTGTCGATACCTGCCCGGCCTAACCGATCCGGCGTTTCCAGCCGCCAGAAAAAGTCCTGTTTCTTTCCCTTCAGGTGATGCTGTGCATAGATTGCCTCATGGTAAGTTTCCTGATAAACCATCACGCCATCGATCCCCAGCGTTTTGAGCTCCGCATAGTTTTCTTGCGACAAGGGCTGGACTTCCATCTGTAATGATGAAAATTGACGGCGGATAGCCGGTAAATGGCGGCGAAAATAGTTCATTCCTACTTTGGTCTGATGTTCGCCAGTCACCAGCAACAGATGCTCAAAGCCCAGTTTACGGATAGCATCGCACTCCCTTTGAATATCCACCTCATCCAGCGTCTTACGCTTGATGCGGTTGCTCATCGAGAAGCCACAGTAGGTGCAGTCGTTGGCACAGAGGTTTGAGAGATAAAGCGGCACGTAAAAACTGACGGTGTTGCCAAAGCGTTGTCGGGTCAGCCTTTGCGCCCGCTGCGCTATCGGTTCCAGATAATCGGCGGCGGCGGGGGAGAGCAGTGCCATCAAATCATCCCGGCTAAGATGCGCGGCGTTCAGCGCACGTTCCACGTCAGCGGCGGTTTTACCGTTGATGCGCAGGCGAATATCGTCCCACTCCAGTTGTCGCCAACGGTCGCTGAAGGTTTTCATGCCAGGGCCTCCAGAAACCCGGTGAGCGGGCTGGTGGCGCTGGCCTGCGAACTTTTGCTTCCTGGCACAGCCTGCCGCGCCAGTAATCCGGCTTCCACCGCCAGACGAAAGGCGGTTGCCATCATCACCGGATCGTCCGCCACGGCAATCGCCGTGTTGACCAGCACGGCATCAGCGCCCATTTCCAGCGCCTGCGCCGCATGGCTGGGCACGCCAATGCCCGCATCAACCACCACCTGTACGGTGGACTGCTGGATAATAATCTCCAGCATGGCTTTGGTTTCCAGCCCCTGGTTAGAACCGATCGGCGCGCCGAGCGGCATTACCGCCGCGCAGCCGACCTCTTCCAGCCTCTTGCACAACACCGGATCCGCGCCGCAGTAGGGCAGCACCACAAAACCCTGCTTCACCAGCGCCTCGGCGGCTTTTAGCGTTTCGATCGGATCCGGCAATAGCCAGCGGGCATCCGGGTGGATTTCTAATTTCAACCAGTTTGTGCCCAGCGCTTCACGCGCCAGCTGGGCGGCGAAGATCGCCTCTTCAGCGGTTTTCGCCCCGGAGGTATTGGGCAGCAGCGTGACGCCCGCTTCAATGAGCGGCGCCAGGATAGCGTCGTTATGCTGACGTAAATCCACGCGCTTCATCGCCAGCGTCACCAACTGGCTGCCGGAAGCGCGAATTGCCTCGACCATCAGCTGCGACGAAGCAAATTTTCCGGTACCGGTGAACAGATGTGAATCAAACGTTTTGTCGGCAATACGTAACATCTCAACCCCCTGCAATAACCTGAAAAAGCAGGATCTGGTCGCCTTCCTGCACGATTTGCTGCTGCCACTGCTCGCGCGGCAGGATCTGCTGATTGAGCGCCAGCGCCGCGCCCGGTTTAAGCTGATTAAGCGTAGCGAGCAGGCTGCTGACGGTTTGTCCTTCGGCGCACTGCATCGGCTCGTCATTGAATTGAATTTGCATGTCGCCCTCCGCATACCGGACAGCCGCTGGCGCGACGCAGCGCGAGGCTGCGCCACTGGCTGGTTTTGCCGTCAAACAGGCGTAGCTCTCCGCTGGGCGTCTCAATACCGCTGAGTAATTTAATCGCCTCCAGCGCCTGCAAAGTACCCATTACGCCAACAACCGGTCCGACGATACCGGCGGTACGGCAGTTGCGTTCAGGCTCGACATCGTCCGGCCACAGGCAACGGTAGCAGCCTTGCTCCCACGGTGGCGTCAGTACCATCAATTGGCCGCCAAAGCCGACGGCGCTGGCGGTAATTAATGGTGTATTCAGTGCCACGCAGGCGGCGTTAATTTCCTGACGGGTCGCCATGTTGTCGGTACAGTCGAGCACCACGTCGGCGTGTGCTACCGCATGCCGCAGTGCCTCGCCTTTTAGTCGCTGCTGGAGTGATATCAGTTCGATATCCGGGTTGAGCTGTGTCAGGCGCTGCTGGGCAACCTGAGATTTTGAACGCGCGATATCATCGGTGGTAAATAGAATCTGGCGCTGCAAATTGCTCAGATGAATGTCGTCATCGTCTACCAGCGTCAGTTTGCCGATGCCTGCTCCCGCCAGATACAGCGCGGCAGGTGAACCTAACCCACCTAAACCCACGATCAGCACATGACTCGCGAGCAGCTTTTGCTGGCCTTCAATGGCGATATCGCCGAGCAGGATTTGCCGGCTGTAGCGCATAAAGTCACGGTCATTCATCGCCGACTCCCACGATTGCCAGCAGTTGCGCGGTGGCTTCACGCCAGTCTGCCGCCTGGGTAATGGCGCTAACCACAGCCACGCTGCCGACGCCGGTCGCCAGTACCGCCGGAGCGCGTTCAAGGCTGATGCCGCCGATCGCGACGGTCGGGTAATCCGCCAGTCGTTCAATATGACTGGCCAACTGCGCCAGTCCCTGCGGGGCGGAAGGCATTTGCTTGGTTTGCGTCGGGAAGACGTGGCCGAGTGCGATATAAGAAGGCTTAGCGGCCAGCGCCACGTCTATCTCCATATCATCGTGGGTCGATACGCCCAGGCGTAAGCCCGCCGCCTGAATCGCCTTCAGGTCAGTGGTTTCAAGGTCTTCCTGGCCCAGATGCACGCCGTAAGCGCGGTGTTTAATTGCCAGACGCCAGTAATCGTTGATAAACAGCCGGGCGTCATAACGACGCCCCAGTGCGATGGCGGCGATAACGTCGGCTTCCACCTCTTCATCGCGTTTATCTTTGATACGCAACTGGATCGTGCGCACGCCCGCCTCCAGCAGGCGCTCAATCCATGCAACGCTGTCCACCACCGGGTAAAGCCCGAGGCGGAACGGTACGGTTGGGAAATCAGGCTGATACATCAGGCTTCCTCCCGCTTGAGATAAATTTCGCCACCTTTGGCGCGGAAGTTTTCCGACATATCCGCCATCCCCACTTCAATGGTTTGTGCGGCGGTGTAGTCGCGGACCTCCTGGCTGATTTTCATCGAGCAGAACTTCGGCCCGCACATGGAACAGAAGTGGGCGACCTTGCCGGACTCCTGCGGCAGGGTTTCATCGTGGTAGGCGCGGGCGGTGAACGGGTCGAGCGCGAGGTTAAACTGATCTTCCCAGCGGAATTCAAAGCGCGCTTTCGACATGGCGTTATCGCGGATCTGCGCGCCCGGATGTCCTTTGGCTAAATCCGCGGCGTGGGCGGCGATCTTGTAGGTGATCAGCCCCTGCTTCACATCTTCTTTATTCGGCAGACCGAGATGCTCTTTCGGCGTCACATAACACAGCATCGCGCAGCCAAACCAGCCGATCATCGCGGCGCCAATGCCAGAGGTGAAGTGGTCATAGCCCGGCGCGATATCGGTAGTCAGCGGCCCTAAGGTGTAGAACGGCGCTTCGTGGCAGCTCTCCAGCTCTTCGGTCATGTTGCGCTGAATCATATGCATCGGCACGTGTCCCGGGCCTTCAATCATCACCTGCACGTCGTATTCCCAGGCGATTTTGGTCAGCTCGCCCAGCGTATGCAGCTCGGAGAACTGCGCTTCGTCGTTGGCGTCCTGAATGGAGCCGGGGCGCAGGCCGTCGCCCAGCGACAGGGAAACGTCGTAGGCGGCGCAGATTTCGCAAATCTCGCGGAAATGTTCGAACAGGAAGTTCTCTTTGTGATGGGAGAGACACCACTTCGCCATGATCGAGCCTCCGCGTGAGACAATCCCGGTCAGGCGTTTGGCGGTCATCGGCACGTAGCGCAGCAGCACGCCCGCGTGAATGGTGAAGTAGTCGACGCCCTGTTCGGCCTGCTCCAGCAGCGTGTCGCGGAACGCTTCCCAGGTAAGATCTTCGGCGATCCCGTTGACCTTCTCCAGCGCCTGGTAGATCGGGACGGTGCCGATCGGTACCGGGCTGTTACGCAGGATCCATTCGCGGGTTTCGTGGATATAGCGGCCGGTGGAGAGGTCCATCACCGTGTCCGCGCCCCAGCGGGTCGACCAGACCAGTTTTTCCACCTCTTCTTCGATGGAGGAGGTGACCGCCGAGTTGCCGATGTTGGCATTCACTTTGACCAGGAAGTTGCGGCCGATGATCATCGGCTCCGATTCCGGGTGGTTGATGTTGGCGGGAATAATCGCGCGGCCCGCGGCGACTTCATCACGCACGAATTCCGGGGTGATGTTTTCCGGTAGGCGCGCGCCAAAGTTCATCCCCGGATGCTGGTGGCGCAGCACTTCACTACGAATGCGCTCGCGGCCCATGTTTTCGCGGATGGCGATAAATTCCATTTCGGGAGTGACGATCCCCTGGCGGGCGTAGTGTAACTGGGTGACGCGCTTGCCCGCCTTAGCGCGTTTTGGCGTCAGCAGGCCGGTAAAACGCAGATCGTCCAGGCCATCGTCGGCCAGACGTTCTTTGGTGTAAGCCGAGCTACGGTCGTCTAATTCTTCGCTATCGTTACGTGCGTCAATCCACGGCTGGCGCAGTTTCGCCAGACCCTGCTGGACGTTAATCGTCACCTCAGGATCGCCATACGGGCCGGAGGTGTCGTATACCGGTACGGCTTCGTTCTCTTCAAACTGCGGGTTGTCTTTACTGCCGCCGATGAGCGTAGGGCTAAGTTGAATTTCGCGCATCGGTACGCGAATATCATGCTGCGAACCGGTCACGTAGATGCGTTTCGAGTTGGGAAACGCGGTGCCTTCCAGCGTATCGATAAAATGCTGGGCTTTAGCGCGCTGCTCGCGGCGGGTTAACGTTGTTGTAGACATAGCTCATTCCAAAAAATTAAGGACGTGGCTTGTCAGACGACGGATGGAGTAATGGATGTGCGCCGCCCGTAAAGGCAGCAGCATAAAGCAGAATTACTCTTGTTCCCTTCGCAGGTATTAACCTGATCAGGTTCCGCGGATCCCGAATTAACGGTCTCAGCCTTTTCCACTTCATCCTTCGCGCTGCCTCTTCGTTGGCTTCGTCCGCTCACTCCAGTCACTTACTTATGTAAGCTCCTGGAGATTCACCGACTTGCCGCCTTGACGCATCACGAACGCTTTTGTGGAAAATTAGCACTCCGACAAGATAACCGCCCCTCCGAAGAGGGGGCTGAAGTAAACTACCCGTTACTCGCGCAGAACTCAAGCGGGACGTTTGACTCTGGCGCCGTCGTGCATCGCGTCAAACACCAGCATAATCAGCTTGTCTTCCAGCACAAAGCGGGCTTCCAGCGCTTCGCCGATATCTGACAGAGCTTGTTGAAATTCGAGACAATTATCGTGATCGATGGCAGTTTCCAGGCTGGTGTCGTAATAATCCATAATGCGCTGCGTATTATCTTCCAGCAGCGGCCAGATTTTTGCCGCATGTAAAAGCTGACCGTTTCCTTCCAATTTATGGAGAATACGTTCATAAATACTGAAGTGCCCGGCGGAAAGGTAATCGACCAGGCTCTGACAAAAATTATCCAGCGCTTTTTCATTCAGCCGCATGTACGATTCTTTGCCAGGCTTAATGCCAACCAGGTTGTAGTAAGCCACGAGCAGGTGCTTACGTACATCCAGCCAGCGATCGACCAGTTTGTTGCTTCCGCCAACGCGCTCCGTCAGGTTTTCCAGCTGGTTTAGCATGATTGTCTCCGCAAGTTAGATAAAGGCTGCTCGCCATGAATGTAAAAATAATGTTAACAACATGCCAGTGAAGCAAAGGTAGTGCAAGAGCTATGGATCGTATAATTGAAAAATTAGAGAGTGGCTGGTGGATCGTCAGCCATGAACAAAAATTATGGTTGCCGTATGGGGAATTACCACACGGGCTGGCAGCAAATTTCGATCTTGTGGGGCAGCGCGCACTCCGGATAGGTGAATGGCAAGGCGAGCCCGTCTGGCTGGTGTTACAGCATCGACGCCATGATATGGGATCGGTTCGCCAGGTTATCGATCAGGATGCAGGGCTGTTCCAACTGGCGGGACGTGGCGTACAGTTGGCGGAGTTTTACCGATCGCATAAATTTTGCGGCTATTGCGGGCACCCTATGCACCCGAGTAAAACCGAATGGGCGATGCTGTGCAGCCATTGCCGCGAGCGTTACTACCCGCAAATCGCCCCTTGCATTATCGTCGCGATCCGCCGTGAGGATTCGATCCTCCTTGCCCAGCACGTTCGCCACCGCAACGGCGTGCATACCGTGCTGGCCGGGTTTGTTGAAGTCGGCGAAACCTTAGAACAGGCGGTCGCGCGAGAGGTAATGGAGGAGAGCGGGATTAAGGTGAAAAATCTGCGCTATGTGACTTCCCAGCCGTGGCCTTTCCCGCAGTCGTTGATGACCGCTTTTATGGCGGAGTATGACAGCGGCGAGATTGTCATCGACCCGAAAGAACTGTTGGAAGCAAATTGGTACCGTTATGACGATCTGCCGCTACTACCGCCACCGGGCACCGTCGCGCGCCGTTTGATCGAAGATACGGTGGCAATGTGTCGGGCTGAATATGATTGACATGTTACACTGGGCGCATCAACGCTAAAGGAATGTAAAAATGACCGAACTCAAAAACGATCGTTATCTACGTGCGCTGCTGCGCCAGCCCGTTGATGTTACGCCAGTGTGGATGATGCGCCAGGCGGGCCGTTATCTACCGGAGTACAAAGCCACTCGCGCTCAGGCGGGCGATTTTATGTCGCTGTGCAAAAATGCCGAACTGGCCTGCGAGGTCACTTTACAGCCGCTGCGCCGTTATCCGCTTGATGCGGCGATCCTTTTCTCGGATATCCTGACGATTCCGGACGCGATGGGCCTGGGGCTCTATTTTGAAGCCGGGGAAGGCCCGCGCTTTACGGCTCCTGTCACCTGCAAAGGCGATGTCGATAAGCTGCCCATTCCCGATCCGGAGGATGAACTGGGCTATGTGATGAATGCGGTACGGACCATCCGCCGCGAACTAAAAGGCGAGGTTCCGCTGATCGGCTTTTCCGGCAGCCCGTGGACGCTGGCGACTTACATGGTGGAAGGCGGCAGTAGCAAAGCCTTCACGGTGATTAAAAAGATGATGTACGCTGACCCGCAGGCGTTGCATCTGCTGCTGGATAAGTTGGCGAAAAGCGTCACGCTGTACCTCAACGCGCAGATTAAAGCGGGCGCGCAGTCGGTGATGATTTTCGATACCTGGGGCGGCGTGCTGACTGGCCGCGATTACCAGCAATTCTCCCTCTACTACATGCATAAAATCGTCGATGGCCTGCTGCGTGAAAACGACGGTCGCCGCGTGCCGGTAACGCTGTTCACTAAAGGTGGCGGTCAGTGGCTGGAGGCGATGGCGGAAACCGGCTGCGACGCGCTGGGTCTCGACTGGACGACAGATATCGCCGATGCGCGCCGTCGCGTTGGCCATAAAGTGGCGCTGCAGGGCAATATGGACCCCTCGATGCTGTATGCGCCGCCGGCACGGATCGAAGACGAGGTAGCGACTATACTTGCTGGTTTCGGTCAGGGAGAAGGGCACGTCTTTAATCTTGGACATGGCATCCATCAGGATGTGCCGCCAGAACATGCTGGCGCATTTGTGGAGGCAGTGCACCGACTTTCTGCGCAGTATCACAACTAAGGAGTTAGTATGGATCTCGCGTCGCTACGCGCTCAACAGATAGAACTTGCTTCATCGGTTTGCCGCGAAGATCGGTTGGACAAAGATCCGCCAGCGTTTATCGGCGGGGCGGACGTCGGTTTTGAGCAGGGGGGCGAGGTGACGCGGGCGGCGATGGTATTGTTGAAATATCCGTCGCTTGAACTGGTAGAGTACAAGGTGGCACGTATTGCCACCACCATGCCGTATATCCCCGGCTTCCTCTCTTTTCGTGAATATCCTGCGCTGCTGGCGGCGTGGGAACAGCTCTTGCAAAAGCCCGATTTGCTGTTTGTAGACGGTCACGGTATTTCGCATCCGCGTCGGCTTGGCGTCGCCAGCCATTTTGGACTGTTGGTGGACGTGCCGACCATCGGCGTAGCGAAAAAACGGCTATGCGGTAAATTTGAACCACTTTCCGCCGAACCTGGCGCACTTAGCCCCTTAATGGATAAAGGCGAGCAACTGGCGTGGGTATGGCGCAGCAAGGCGCGCTGTAATCCGCTGTTTATCGCGACAGGGCACCGGGTCAGTACTGACAGCGCGCTGGCGTGGGTACAGCGCTGTATGAAAGGGTATCGCCTGCCGGAGCCGACGCGCTGGGCGGATGCCGTCGCTTCCGGACGTCCGGCGTTTGTTCGTTGGCAAGAAATTCAGCGCTGATTCAGGTAAACTGCCGCTAATTTCCGATTCGAGATTCCATCATGTTACAAAACCCGATTCATTTGCGTCTGGAGCGGCTGGAAAGCTGGCAGCACGTTACCTTTATGGCCTGCTTGTGCGAGCGCATGTACCCGAACTACGCCATGTTTTGCAAGCAGACGGAATTCGGCGACGGACAGATCTACCGTCGCATTCTGGATCTGATCTGGGAAACCCTGACGGTGAAAGATGCAAAGGTCAATTTCGATAGCCAACTGGAGAAGTTTGAAGAGGCAATTCCGGCAGCTGACGACTATGATCTGTACGGCGTTTACCCGGCGATTGATGCCTGCGTCGCATTAAGCGAATTAATGCATTCTCGCCTTAGCGGCGAAACGCTGGAACACGCTATTGAGGTTAGTAAGACTTCCATTACTACGGTAGCGATGTTGGAAATGACTCAGGCTGGTCGGGAAATGACCGATGAGGAGCTCAAAACGAACCCTGCCGTTGAACAGGAATGGGATATTCAGTGGGAAATATTCCGACTTTTAGCCGACTGCGAAGAACGTGATATTGAACTGATAAAAGGGCTCAGGGCAGACCTGCGCGAGGCTGGCGAGAGCAATATCGGTATAAATTTTCAGCAATGACACCAGAAAACGTGATTTAACGTCTGATTTGTCGTGCCATAAGGCTTCCCTTATGCCCCCCGTCTGGTCTACATTTGGGAGGCGAAAAAAAGTGGCTATCGGTGCGTGTATGCAGGAGAGTGCTTTTCTGGCATTTCCGTCGCACTCGATGCTTAGCAAGCGATAAACACATTGTAAGGATAACTTATGAACAAGACTCAACTGATTGATGTAATTGCAGACAAAGCAGAACTGTCCAAAACCCAGGCTAAAGCTGCTCTGGAATCCACTCTGGCTGCTATTACTGAGTCTCTGAAAGAAGGCGATGCTGTACAACTGGTTGGTTTCGGTACCTTCAAAGTGAACCACCGTGCTGAGCGCACTGGCCGTAACCCACAGACCGGTAAAGAAATCAAAATCGCCGCCGCTAACGTACCGGCGTTTGTTTCTGGTAAAGCTCTGAAAGACGCAGTTAAGTAAGACGCGTAGCTGTGAACAGTTTTATCGAAGGGGCTCGTCAGCCCCTTTTGTCTGTCTGGCGTCGCGCGTTTCTGTTTTCTGGCGCGCTGTTGCTGACTGCCTGCAGTCATAACGCTTCACCGCCTCCGTTTACTGCCAGCGGCTTTGCCGGCGATCACGGCGCGGTGCGTATCTGGCGTAAAGATACGAACGATGAAGTCCATCTGCTTTCTGTTTTTAGCCCGTGGCATAGCGGCAGCACGACGACCAGCGAATATCGTTGGCAGGGTGATACGCTTTCGCTTATTGAACTCAATATTTACAGCAAACCGCCAGAACATATTCGCGCGCGTTTCGACGCTCATGGCGAACTCAGTTTTATGCAGCGTGAAGTCGGGGGGCAGAAGCAGCAGCTTTCCAACGATCAGATTGCCTTGTATCGCTATCGCGCCGAACAAATCCGTCAGACCAGCGACGCCTTGCGCCTGGGGCGGGTCATACTACGCCAGGGACGCTGGCACGCCGACCATACGGTAACCACCTGTGAAGGTGAAACGCTGAAACCGGATCTGGATTCCTGGGCAATAAGCCACATTGAGCGCCGCCAGAACCACTCATCGGTAGAGGTGAGCGTAGCATGGCTGGAGGCGCCGGAAGGATCGCAACTTTTGCTGGTGGCGAATTCAGATTTCTGTCACTGGCAGCCGCAAGCGAAAACCTTTTGATGGAATACCGAATGGCGAAGCCGCCATTCGGCAAACATGCTTTACCAGTTTCCCATACCCATATGACCGCCGCCGCGATGATAACCGCCGCCATAGCCGCCGCAACCGCCATAGCCCATTCCTGCGCCGCGTGGTATGCCAGCCTGCGCCATCGCGACATCCCGTTTCACGCGTTGCTCATCTAACTTCTGGCCTAATGACTCCATCTCTTTGGCAACCGCGTTAATTTTCGCAGTATCCGGCGAACTGGCGGTCAGTAGCGCGTTGTATTCATAACGTTTGGATATCAGTTGCTGGCGCAGCGCGCTGGTCTGCGTATAGTAATCATCATAAATCTTCTGCGCCGTCGCCTGCTGTTCCGTGGTTAACGGGCTACCTCCCTGTTGCCACATACCGTCATTGTTGCCCCAGTGATGCCCGGCGAAGGCGGCGCCGGAGCTCAGGGCCAAAAGAGAGAGGGCGATTAGCGCGATAGCTGATTTATTGTTCCGTTTCATTTTGCGTTCTCCTGTTGCTCATCTTATCCTCTCTCTTGCATCTTCCGTGCCAGGTAACTATTCCTTGTCGGGCAGCGAGTTAACCCGCTTCAGGCGGCAAAAAGCGAGTAAAAATGACTCGCATGACCCGCCTGGCGAGTCATTTTTACCCACTAGTATCCGAAAGGGTGTGCGACACCGCGCGGTTATGCGGAGCGAAGAATGGCATGATCTCTGCTTAAGTAAGGAAAATAAAAACGAGCCGGGGAAGCCTGTGAGTTTTATACGATTACATAAAGATGCCGCTGCAACGTGGTTGAGTCGACTGTTACCTGTGGCGATCTTCATTCTGGTGGGGCTATTTTCCATTATGGTCATTCGCGACTATGGCCGTGAGAGCGCTGCCGCCAGGCAGACGCTGCTGGAAAAGGGAAATGTACTCATTCGCGCTCTGGAGTCCGGCACGCGAGTAGGTATGGGAATGCGGATGCATCACGCGCAGCAGCAGACATTGCTGGAAGAGATGGCGGGTCAGCCAGGCGTGTTGTGGTTCGCCGTAACGGATACGCAGGGGGTAATCATCACTCATAGCAACCCTGGCATGGTGGGCAAATCGCTCTATTCCGCATCTGAAATGCATCAACTAAACCCCGGGCCGCAGGAGCGTTGGCGGCGTGTCGACGTTGCTGCTAACGGCGAGACGGTGCCTGCGCTGGAAATTTACCGTCAGTTCCAGCCGCTTTTCGGTATGAGAGGTCACGGTATGAGGGGGCACGGCATGGCGCGTAGCGCCAATGACGACGAACCAGCGAAACAAACTATTTTTATTGCCTTTGACGCCAGCGAGCTGGCCGCGACACAGGCAAGGGAGTGGCGTAATACGCTGATTGTTTTGTCTGCGTTAGCGGCGGTGCTGTTGGCAACGTTACTGGCGTTTTTTTGGCATCAGCGTTATCAGCGCTCGCACAGAGAACTGCTTGATGCAATGAAGCGTAAAGAAAAGCTGGTGGCGATGGGGCATCTGGCGGCGGGCGTCGCGCACGAAATTCGTAACCCGCTCTCGTCCATCAAAGGGCTGGCGAAATACTTTGCCGAGCGCACGCCAGCCGGCGGCGAGTCGCATGAACTGGCGCAGGTGATGGCCAAAGAGGCCGACCGTTTGAACCGGGTGGTAAGCGAATTGCTCGAACTGGTAAAGCCCGCGCATCTGACGCTCCAGGCGGTTAACCTCAATGATATTATTACTCACTCCCTGAATCTGGTCAGTCAGGATGCCCAAAGCAGAGAGATTCAGTTGAGATTCACGGCGAATGAGACGCTTAAGCGTATTCAGGCTGACCCGGACAGGCTGACTCAGGTGCTGTTGAATCTGTACCTGAACGCTATTCATGCGATTGGCCGCCAGGGAACGATTAGCGTAGAGGCAAAAGAAAGTGGGACCGACCGCGTTATCATCACTGTTACCGATAGCGGGAAAGGGATCGCCCCGGATCAGCTGGAGGCGATTTTTACGCCTTATTTTACGACCAAAGCTGACGGGACAGGCCTGGGGCTGGCTGTGGTGCAAAATATCATCGAACAGCATGGCGGTGCGATTAAGGTGAAAAGTATTGAGGGTAAAGGCGCGGTCTTTACTATCTGGTTGCCAGTGATAGCGAGACAACAGGATTAACAAGGGTGATACGCGGAAAAATCGATATTCTGGTTGTGGATGATGATGTAAGCCACTGCACGATTTTACAGGCGCTGCTTCGGGGCTGGGGCTATAACGTCGCTCTGGCCTACAGTGGGCATGATGCGTTGGCTCAGGTGCGTGAGAAAGTCTTTGATCTGGTACTGTGCGATGTGCGTATGACGGAGATGGACGGTATCGCCACGCTGAAAGAGATTAAAGCGCTCAATCCCGCCATTCCGATTTTGATTATGACGGCATTCTCCAGCGTGGAAACGGCGGTAGAGGCGTTGAAAGCCGGCGCGCTCGACTATTTAATTAAACCGCTGGATTTTGACCGTCTGCAGGAGACGCTGGAAAAGGCGTTGGCGCATACGCGGGAAACGGGCGCTGAATTGCCATCGGCGTCGGCTGCGCAGTTTGGCATGATTGGCAGCAGTCCGGCGATGCAACATTTACTGAATGAAATCGCGATGGTCGCACCATCAGACGCCACGGTATTGATTCACGGAGACTCCGGCACGGGTAAAGAGCTGGTGGCGCGGGCGCTACACGCCTGTAGCGCCAGGAGCGACAAACCGCTGGTCACGCTCAACTGCGCGGCGCTTAATGAATCGCTGCTGGAGTCTGAGCTGTTCGGCCACGAAAAAGGCGCGTTTACCGGCGCGGATAAACGTCGGGAGGGACGCTTTGTCGAAGCTGACGGCGGGACATTGTTTCTTGATGAAATCGGCGATATCTCGCCGTTAATGCAGGTACGTTTGCTGCGGGCGATTCAGGAGCGCGAAGTGCAACGCGTGGGAAGTAACCAGACGATATCTGTGGATGTTCGGTTAATTGCCGCTACCCACCGCGACCTGGCGGAAGAGGTGAGTGCTGGTCGTTTTCGCCAGGATCTCTATTACCGCCTGAATGTGGTGGCGATTGAAATGCCTTCTTTGCGCCAGCGTCGGGAAGATATTCCGCTACTGGCAGACCATTTTCTGCGGCGTTTTGCCGAACGTAACCGAAAAGCGGTGAAGGGGTTTACGCCGCAGGCGATGGAGCTGCTGATCCACTACGACTGGCCGGGCAATATCCGTGAGCTGGAAAACGCTATCGAGCGGGCGGTGGTGTTGCTGACGGGAGAATACATTTCTGAACGCGAATTGCCTCTCGCTATTGCCGCGACGCCGATAAAAACGGAATACAGTGGTGAGATCCAACCGCTGGTGGACGTCGAAAAAGAGGTGATTCTGGCTGCGCTGGAAAAAACGGGCGGCAACAAAACGGAAGCCGCCCGCCAATTGGGCATTACGCGCAAAACGCTGCTGGCTAAACTCAGCCGTTAGTTTTGCTCACGCTCAATGGCGCGCCAGCCGATGTCGTTACGGCTGAAGCTGCCGTCCCAGCGGATGTCGGTCATCAGGGCGTAAGCGCGTTTCTGCGCCTCAGCCACGGTGTGGCCCAGCGCGGTGGCGCACAGTACGCGACCGCCGCTGGTCAACACGCGATCGTCATCGGCGAGTTTGGTGCCCGCGTGGAAAACCTTACCGTCAGCCACTTCTTCCAGCGGCAGACCGTGGATCTCGTCGCCGGTGCTGTAGCTGCCCGGATAACCGCCCGCGGCGATCACCACGCCTAATGAAGCGCGTTCGTCCCACTCGGAGGTTTTCTCATCCAGCTTGCCGTCGCAGGCGGCCAGGCAAAGATCCACCAGATCCGACTTCATGCGCAGCATGATCGGCTGGGTTTCCGGATCGCCGAAGCGGCAGTTGAACTCGATAACTTTCGGGTTGCCCTGCTTGTCGATCATCAGACCCGCATACAGGAAGCCGGTGTACGTGTTACCTTCTGCTGCCATGCCTTTCACGGTTGGCCAGATGATGCGTTCCATGGTGCGCTGGTGCACTTCATCAGTCACCACCGGCGCCGGTGAGTAAGCCCCCATGCCGCCGGTGTTCGGGCCGGTATCGCCGTTGCCTACGCGTTTGTGGTCCTGGCTGGTGGCCATCGGCAGCACGTGCTCGCCGTCGACCATCACGATAAAGCTCGCTTCTTCGCCGTCGAGGAACTCCTCAATCACGATACGGTGGCCCGCGTCGCCAAAGGCGTTGCCTGCCAGCATGTCATGAACGGCGGCTTCGGCTTCTTCCAGCGTCATCGCCACGATAACGCCTTTGCCCGCAGCCAGACCATCGGCCTTGATGACGATCGGCGCGCCTTTCTCACGCAGATAAGCTAGGGCTGGCTCAATCTCGGTGAAATTCTGGTATTCCGCCGTCGGAATCTGGTGACGAGCGAGGAAATCTTTGGTGAAGGCTTTGGAGCCTTCCAGTTGGGCGGCCCCTTCGGTTGGGCCAAAGATCTTCAGACCCGCCGCGCGGAACGCATCGACCACGCCAATCACCAGCGGCGCTTCCGGGCCAACGATGGTCAGGTCAATCTTCTCGTGCTGGGCAAAGCTCAGCAGCGCCGGAATATCGGTGACGCCGATAGCCACGTTCTGCAACGCGGGCTCCAGCGCGGTACCGGCGTTACCCGGTGCGACAAAAACAGTATCAACCAGCGGCGACTGTGCGGCTTTCCAGGCCAGCGCGTGTTCGCGTCCGCCGTTACCAATCACTAATACTTTCATGTTTCGCTCCATTAATGGCGGAAGTGGCGCATGTCAGTGAAGATCATCGCAATACCGTGTTCGTCGGCAGCGGCAATCACTTCGTCATCACGGATAGAACCGCCAGGCTGGATCACACAGCTCACGCCAACGGCGGCAGCGGCATCAATACCGTCACGGAACGGGAAGAACGCGTCGGAGGCCATCGCGGAACCTTTCACTTCCAGACCTTCGTCAGCCGCTTTAATGCCAGCGATTTTCGCGGAGTACACGCGGCTCATCTGGCCTGCGCCTATACCGATAGTCATGTTCTCTTTCGCATACACAATGGCGTTGGATTTCACGAACTTGGCGACCTTCCAGCAGAACAGCGCATCGCGCAGCTCCTGCTCGGTCGGCTGGCGTTTAGAGACCACGCGCAGTTCAGCTTCGCTCACCATACCCAGATCCCTGTCCTGAACCAGCAGGCCGCCGTTAACGCGTTTAAAGTCGAGGCCCGGTACGCGCTGTGCCCACTGGCCACAGGTCAGGACGCGAACGTTCTGTTTAGCGGCGGTGATCTTCAGCGCTTCTTCGGTCGCAGATGGGGCGATGATCACTTCCACGAACTGACGGGAGATGATGGCCTGCGCGGTTTCGGCATCCAGCTCGCGGTTGAAAGCGATGATGCCGCCGAACGCGGAGGTCGGGTCGGTTTTATACGCACGGTCGTAAGCGTCGAGAATAGTGGTGCTCACCGCCACGCCGCACGGGTTAGCGTGCTTGACGATTACGCAGGCTGGCTCGTTGAACTCTTTCACACACTCCAGCGCCGCGTCGGTATCAGCGATGTTGTTGTAAGAAAGCGCTTTGCCCTGAACCTGCTGTGCGGTGGCAACGGACGCTTCTTTCACATTTTCTTCTATATAGAAGGCTGCCTGCTGGTGGCTGTTCTCGCCATAGCGCATATCCTGCTTCTTAATGAAGTTCAGATTCAGCGTACGCGGGAAGCGACCGGCGGCTTCTTTGCTTTCACCGTGGTAGGCCGGAACCATGCTGCCGAAGTAGTTAGCGATCATGCTGTCGTAGGCGGCGGTGTGTTCGAAGGCTTTAATCGCGAGATCGAAACGGGTGTCGAGGGTCAGAGAACCTTCGTTAGCATCCATCTCTTTAATAATGGCGTCGTAGTCGCTGCTCTTCACCACGATGGCGACGTCTTTATGGTTCTTAGCAGCAGAGCGCACCATGGTCGGGCCGCCGATATCAATGTTCTCTACCGCATCTTCCAGCGAGCAGCCTTCGCGTGCCACGGTCTCGGCGAACGGATACAGGTTAACGACAACCATATCGATAGGGGCGATGTGGTGCTGTTCCATAATGGCATCGTCCTGGCCGCGACGACCGAGGATGCCGCCGTGGACTTTTGGATGCAGGGTCTTTACGCGTCCATCCATCATTTCCGGGAAACCGGTGTAATCGGAAACTTCGGTCACCGGCAGGCCTTTTTCTGCTAACAGGCGGGCGGTGCCCCCCGTAGACAGCAGCTCCACACCGCGTGCGGAAAGTGCCTGGGCGAATTCGATGATACCGGCCTTGTCAGAAACACTGAGCAGAGCGCGGCGGACTGGACGACGTTGTTGCATGGTAAATCCCCTGGATTTGACGATTACAGAGAGCGTTAGCTGAATTTTTCGTGAAAAACTCAGCTAACGCCCCTTATGGGGTATTCTCATTTTGCGGCGACATTGTAACGAAAACGTTTGCGCAACGCTCGCGAATTTTTCTTTTTAAATTCTGGCCCCGCTTTTATCCCTGAAAGATCGTTTGCAGAGTGAGAAGATCCAGGAGATGAACGCGCATTTTGTGGATAAGTCTGTGCGTAAATGGGTATAACCAGGGGTTTTGCTGGGGAATGCAGCAAACAGTCATTTTTCTGCAATTTTTCTATTGCGGTCAGCAGAGAACTCCCTATAATGCGCCTCCATCGACACGGCGGATGTGAATCACTTCACACAAACAGCCGGTCGGTTGAAGAGAAAAATCCTGAAATTCAGGGTTGACTCTGAAAGAGGAAAGCGTAATATACGCCA
>NZ_JAGETK010000023.1:0-33751 GCF_017573605.1 Salmonella sp. 32070601201500089SM | reverse complement strand
GATTACATCGAAATGTTTTATAACAGTAAGCGTCGGCATGGTTCGAGCGATAAGATGCCACCGACAGAATATGAAAACCGATATTACCGACGACTCGAAAGTGTCTAGATTATCCGTGGCAACTCAAAGGTCATTATAGCACCCGCAGTAATGATCATCATTGGTAACGCAGACTTAGAACGGAATTAAAAAACCGCCCGTGGGCGGTTTTGATGTCATGCGTATGTATAGTTGTCTTCAGCAACAAGCTTTGCTACTTGTCTATCTGGAAGAAGCATTACAGCTTGCTCTAAGCTTTGCCTTTCAGTAAGCAACGTTAGAAGCTGATTAGCTGTCTGTAAAACCTTAGCCACAATCCAAATAGACAACATGAGAGGAAGAGTGTACAAAATCAGCATTAAGCTATTGAAAAACAGCACGTTATCCAATATTTTAGCCGATTCCTTTATTGTTGCTGCTAAGCTTCCATCGCCATACTTTTTAAACAACTCAACCTCGCGTCTGATCTTGGCTTGTATCTCAGGATTCGCACTTAAGCGCCTTTGTGCCCTTACTCTATTAGGCAAAGTCATTAAGTGTAAACGGTTGATGGCATTGTTTAAAGCTTCATGAACAAGCTCAGCAGCATATACATCTTCCTTACCGTTGTTCGAAATTATTTGGCTTCTAACAATATCTCGTAGTTCAAAAAGCTTATTGCGGTAATGCAAACGCACAGATGGAAGTACTATCCTTTCGTATATAAAATGTGCTGCTGCCATACATAACAGCACATAAAATAGCACTGTCAGCATAGTTTCTCCTTAGGGATTAGTTATCGCTTGCCCCCAGTGGCATTTGTGTTCTCGCCTGCTGGTATTTAGTCTTTTCGGTACCAATACGACGAGCTTCCACACTAAAACACCTACGCATCACGCTAGCATGCCAGGACCAAGCTAAAATCAGAACGACACAAAGTCCATATCCAATTAAAGAATGATCTACAAGGCCATCAAGGATCCGATGCGCTAGTTTACCTAACTCTTCTGATGGCATGCGCCAAGCTGCAATCATCAGTACAATACTTATAGTTATAGGCACTAGCTGACCAGTTGTCATGGCTTTTATCATTACATCTCGCCATGCCTGAGCAAAACTTACCGTATTTTGCCCTTTACCTGATTTTCCGCCCTTGCCCTTCGGGTTACCCATTATCATTCAGCCGCGGTTATGATTTTGGCCCAATTTTACAACTATGAATGGCAAATTTAAACACTCTCTTGCCATCTACTAACTTTCATTAGCCATACTTCACGCTTGAAAATCAAGCTTTTTTGCAAAAGAAGAGCATTTTTTCGCTCATTATCCTACATGTTGTAGCCAAGATCTTCATAAGCAACTATCATTTAATGCCTCAAGTTAGATTGACAGTTGCTAAAAAGTTCAGCCCGACTAACTTAGGTAACGAATTTTGAGACACTTCATCGCATTTTTCCAGCATGCATTGTTGTGTGAGTGCATAGCACACTTCGTATGGGGGATAACCGTTATCGCAGCCCCTCACTGAAGGGCTGCTGTAATGCCTGATCTCACCTACTGCGTAACCGTATTATCAGTACCACTACCGAGGATATCAGTCAACGCGGTATCGACAGCGGTGTCATCTGCTGATCCAGAGTGGATTTAATCTGCGTTTTAACTGCGATGGTAACAACGTCTGATTTGAGGACGTTTTTCACCATGTCGTCGATGACGATATCTTTCATATCCGGCACTTCTCTTTGCTCCGTATGGACGAGGCTTTTCAGCCACTGGGTTATTTTCATGAGGTGTGCCAGTTTTTAACGTCTGGTTACGCTGCGTTGATACATGAGATCTTTTTCTTGAGTACCATGGTATGTGACATACGTCCGTATATCCCCTTATAGGACATTTTGTGCTCTTTATGACACCCCGCAAGCCGGAACCGTAACCGTCCTGCGGGAATTTTTTATTTGCACTGCGTCCGGATGTACTCCTGCAAATACTTCAGTTTTTCCTGATCGCTGATGATTCCGGCGCGGATATCGAGAACGTTTTGTCCAGCAACTGGAGAGAGTTCGACGGTGGCAGCATTGCCCACGCGGCGGGTACTGGCGGTTTTGGTTGTGGTTGTGGTTGTGGTTGGCACTGTACAGCGTCCTTCGACACGCACCCGGCTACCAGCAGCAAGGCGGCGCTGCAAATCAGTATTCCTGTTTTGTGCATCAGCTAGTTCCTTTGTGTATTTTGCATCGAGGGCGGCAACGTCACGCTGGCGCTTCGTCATATCGGTAATTGTCTCGTTCGCCAGCTTCAGGTTGTGAGTAGCAGTATCACGCTGGTACTTGTAAGTGATAGCGTTATTGCGGTAGTGATTTGCCAGCCGACCGGCAACAATTAGCGAGACGAGCAACAGGCCAACAAACATCGTTTTCCAGTTGAACATCATGACAGGAACAGAGCACGCTCCGCCTCACGCCGACGGGTAAGCCCGTTCAGTACTTTGCCACCAGCCTTATTCCAGCGCAGGAACTCATCAGCGGTGCCAGCGTAATCACCAGCGTTTAGCTTCCGCAGCAGAGTTGATGAGGATAATGTCCGGGCGCCGAGGTTGTACGCGAACGACACCAGCGCATCAAACTGGCCTTGCGTCAACTTGACCTTAACCAGTCTGGACACATCATTTTCATAACCGACTAAACCAGTTTTAAGCAAGCGCCCGGCAGTAGCCTCGTCAATCATCATTCCGGGCTTAACTGGCTTACCGTCAACAGAGTGGGTCCAGCCATAACCAATCGTCCAGGGATCTCCCCCCGTTCCCGGGTCCGGATAAGCTGTCAGGCTACAACCTTCAAACTCTTTGATTAGGGTAATGCCTTTTTCACTGATTCTCATCATTAACCCCTGCACGTTTTTTGAGTGCGCTAATTGCGATTTCGCGCAGCTTGTCCACACCGACAAAGCCAATAATTCCGCCAACGAAAGGCGAAATGGAAACCGGCAGGCCTACCACATCAAGCGCACTGGTGACACATAAGGAAAGAGCGCCACAAAGGACGCCCTCAAGCCATTTATTTTTACGGGTGGCGCCGTCGTATATCAGTCGGCCGTAGGCAATGAGTCCGGCCATTAACGCCCCAAGTATCTGGGGCCACGCATTTTTGAGTCCGGTCAAAACCGCAGCCCAGAATTCAGGAGTCTTGTCATTCATTTTCATAAGCCTCACCTCCGATGATTTCGGATGGTAACTAGAGTGAGTGAAATGGTTGGGTTGCAGGGTTTAATATCCTGTAAAACAGGATTGCCTGTGGTTGCAGAATCTGAAAGTAAAATCACGCAGAGTACAATTTTAATGGAGGTGAGGCACAAATACTGCAAATTTAGCTTTTAGCTTAATTGATTGCGTGCTGAGTGAATTCTGTTTGACAAAAACATGCTATTTATAGAATGTTAATTCCATGTAGTAAAAAGGAGGTGTAACTCATCATGCCAACGGGAATTAAACCAATATTTATCAATAATATGATGTCAACATATGGATTATCCCATCCTCATGACAGCAAGGTATTTCCAGACCTTCCAGAACACCAAGATAATCCTTCGCAATTACGCCTCCAACATGATGGTCTTGCTACCGATGATAAAGCCAGGCTGGAACCAATGTGTCTTGCTGAATACCTTATCTCTGGACCAGGAGGAATGGATCCTGATATCGAAATTGATGATGATACCTATGATGAATGCCGTGAGGTGCTATCACGCATACTTGAAGATGCATACACTCAAAGCGGGACATTCCGCAGACTGATGAATTATGCCTACGATCAGGAATTGCATGATGTAGAACAACGCTGGTTGCTGGGAGCCGGAGAAAACTTTGGAACTACCGTAACTGATGAGGACCTGGAGAGTTCAGAAGGCAGAAAAGTGATTGCCCTCAACCTAGATGATACAGACGATGATTCAATACCAGAGTACTATGAAAGTAATGATGGCCCACAACAATTTGATACAACACGCTCATTTATTCATGAAGTAGTACACGCGTTGACTCACCTTCAGGACAAAGAAGACAGTAATCCAAGAGGCCCGGTAGTCGAGTATACCAATATCATTTTAAAAGAGATGGGTCACACATCACCACCAAGAATCGCCTACGAATTTAGTAATTGACACTCATCAAAAAATGCAAAATCCCACGATGCTACAACACAGTAACCAGTTCAGGTCTGAGCTAATACAGGTCAGCAGTCCATAGACACTGGCTCCTGTCAGGATGCCACCTGCTAACCCAGTACCAGAAATCGATTCGGACATTCATCCCCCTCTGGTTGTGTGGGGCCTCTCAGTTATGAGGGGAAATAATAAATATCCTCCGGCATAGCCGGAGGATATTTATTCATAAAGAACACAATTAAGAATAATACCGATTTAATTAAAATAACTTGATCTCACAGTTGAAGAATGAATAATAGCGAGCCCTGCCAAGGCAGGGCATAGAAATAACCAACGAGAAGAAATAGGTAGGAACTAATGAAAAACACCGCTCTGGGTAAGTTCATTTTTATCGTCGGCACCGCGTTACTGCTCGGTGGCTGTAGTGGCATGGTCATGCCTCCCTATGCCACCCACGGTACATCGGTCGGAATCATTGCGCCGGCGGGAGGCTATAGCGAGTGGCACACGGATAGCCGCAACCACACCACAGGAGACAGTCACAGCCAGTCACAGGGAAACTGCACCCAAAGTGAAGATAGCCAGCTCAGCGAAAATGGTCTCACACGGACACACCAAAGCAACTGTAACACCCGTAGTCAAACCCACAGCAGTAGCACCAGCAAAACCCGCTCCAGCAGCGTCGGTTTCAGCGTCGGGGGGCCTGTTGGTGCTAGCATAGGGTTGATCAAGCAGATGGAGTCGATGAACCGTGCGCCAGCCAACGATATGAGTAGTAATGAGATGTTCAAGAATTTCGGTTTCTAGCACATAACGCCACCTGGTACCGTTGTGGTGTCTGGCCCGGCGGCTATCTGTAACGACTCACAATCGAAAAAAGTCAGACTCGCAATCAGCGCAAATTTTGGCTCACAATAACTGCAACTGAAATCGGACGTGGACTCACGCTAAGTGAGAGCGAAATCCGACGCTCAGAGCCAAATGAGAAGTTTTTTCCATTGGCAGTAATTGTGAGCCAGCAAAAATAGATTGTGAGTCCATTGAATGGGGATCGTTGTGCATTTTCATAAGCCTCACCTCCGATAGCTCGGATGGTGCAGTGTGAAGTAGGAAGGCCGCCCGGTGGATTAACGACAAAACTCAGAGGGATTATTCCGGACGGCACAAACAGAAAAGCCCCGCACGATGGCGGGGCTTGAATTTGTTTGGTCGACGATTGAAGCTATGGCGACGATATCAGATTTACTCAAAATGTATGCTATTTAATTGACTTTTGCAATACCCTGCTGCGAAAAGGTCGCTTTTCGTTGTGATCTTGTTTTCACCAGACAAAGCAGAGATTCGGTATCAAGCCTCTTAAAGATGTTACTCATCGCGCGCCAGTAGTCCGCATAGTTGTGGCTCCAGTTGTCAGGCTTAACCCCGCACAGGCTGGCAAGCTCCTGTTGCTGGTAGACGTATCGTCCGGCCAGCCCCTCTCTGACATCCTGCGCCGCCAGCCAGATAAGTTTCTTCAGCCGTTCCACTGTCTTGCCAGCCATCTTCCTCCCTGCAAGCTGCTGTCTGAACTCGCACCACGCCCAACGTGTTATTTCGACCTGGTGTTCCCAGCAGGTATTCTCACTGTAATTCCACAACAACCACGCCTTGTAGTGTTCATCGAGTGAAAGAACCGCCCGGCGCCATGAGGCAGTGGAATATTCCACAGGCTTCACCAGCGGGATAGCGCTTCCTTTCGCCAGCGACTGCTTGCCGGGGATTAGCGGGTTATTTAACGTTATCCAGCTTTCTGTTTCCTCGTCCCAGATACGCTGTTTTTTTCGGGGATAGTTTTTCGTGTCGAATTGCGCGTTCTCCAGCCAGGCCAAAAGCTGCCCTTTAGTCTCCCCGCTTAAATCGGCTGTCGCTACCATTAGCTGCTCACGTACATACTGGAGGTATTGAGTGTTCATTGAGTAAATCCTGTGAACTGATAAATACGAACAAAATTGCGCAGGATGCGGTAGTCAACCAACACCGACCCCGGACGGCGGTAAATGCGGAGGCGCTGCCAGCGCATGCGGAGTATCTCGATCAGTTCTGGTTTCATGCCGCCTCCAGCTTTTTTAGCGCACGCAGATCCGCCAGTGCCGCGAGCCTGATTTCCTTCAGCTCCTCGACCGTCCAGCGGTGCGGGGTGTTATTGTTCTCGAGTGCCAGCACCGCCGCCTCACCGTAACGCTCAACCAGCGCGGTACGATATGCTTCGATGTTCCCTGATTTGTAGACGTTGCAGACATCACACTGAAGATGGATGTTGAAGCGAGTGAAGCGCAGATGCCCCGCGGCGGCCGTAGTCCTGTAATGGCCTGCATGCCATGCGAACGCCGTCTTCGTTCCACAGGAGATGCAACCGAGTCCTTCTGCCAGTTCGGTTTCGCGGCAAATGTCATTTACGGCGCGCTGCGTCAAGTCAATCCAGTGCTTCAGCAGCTTAACCGCGGCTTTCCGCTGGCGCCAGGCGGCGCGTTCTTTTTTCTCAGCGGCGCGCTGAAGGGATTGCGCCTTACGTTGCGCGGCTTCGCGAGCTTTTCTGGTCTGTTCTTTGCCGACGGCGCTGGCGCACTGGTACGAGCAAACGATCTGCCCCTCGCGTACCCCCTCACCGCGGCTTTCGCCTTTTTGGTTGCTGCCATTTTCAGTCCCACCCCAGCGCATCCGGCCTGGCTCGTTCAGCCTTTAGCCCGGCATCAGCGAGAATCTCTACAGCTGTGAGATAGTTTCTGGATACCAGTACCGCCTCAGGTGGCGCGGCCTGAATCCCAAGAAAAGCCAGCTCTTTCGCCATGTTGCAGAAATATCCCTCAGCTTTACGCCTGCTGACTGTCGACTCGCTGATGCCCATATGCTCGGCGTATGATTTCTGCCCTACTGATGCAAGCCGGTTGAGTAGGACACTCTCTATCTCAACCGGGTTGATTTCTGGTGGGTCTAACTTTCGTGCAATTGCGTTCTCCATGGGTAAATATCCTCTATGGTTATTTGGCTGATGCCTCTTGGCTTGGTAAGCCATCGGTTGGGTTTGGGTATGCTGCTGGGTCAATCTCGTGAGGAGTGACTTTCCATTCAAGAATTTCACATAACGGCAGGATGCGACGGGGAGGAATTACTCCTTTTCTCAGCCACTTGCCTACAGCTTGAGACGAGATACCAAAATGTTCGCCGATGCTCATTTGAGTCATGTGGTTACTGATTTTGATTTTTAATTGGTTGTCCATTTGGCTCTCCTGTTCTACGAGTTGGTAGCTGGAGATTATCACGTAAAACTTTAGGTTCCAACAAAAATCAATCTAATAGTTCCAATGAATAAAGAAACTGAAGGTTGTAAAATGTGAATATGAACAAAAATCTTCACCCCATTTTCGCCAAGCGTATCCAGCAAGTTCTGGATGAGAACGGCTGGTCTATGGCTGACCTCTCACGGCGCGTAATGCTTTCTCACACATCTGTGAGAAAGTGGGCCTCTGGCACGTCTGTAGCCAGCGGAGAGCGCTTGAAAAGGTTATCGGCGGTGACCGGAAGGCCTGAATATTGGTTCTTCATGGAGCCAGGGGATGAAAGTGAAGGCGAAAGGGCTGAACCTAAACCCAGAGTCCTTGATGAAAAAGAAGAAACATTGCTTTCTCTTTTCAATCAACTCCCGGAAGCAGAGAAACTGCGTGTTATCCTCCATACAAAAGCAGTCCTCCAAGAGATGGATCTGCTGAAGAACAACGTTTTTGATCTAATTAACGACCTCAAAAAATAGAACCAAAGAACTCATCCATACAGGTAGCACCTCTTTAGGTGCTATTTTTACGCCCCAAAATAGAACTTTTAGTTGCAATTTTTGCTTTACAAATCGAACCTTTGGTTTTATTGTTAGTTTCATCGACAACAAGCGCATCGTTGTCAGGTGTAAAACGTTCCGCTGGCCGGCGATAAGGCACGAGGATGAGATGACTAATTACGGCACAACAACATTACCAAGAACCAGCGTTGTACCGGGAATGCTGGTTAAGTACCAGGGGCGCACATACCGCGCATCTGCAAACGTAGGAAAAGGGTTGTACCTGTTTACCCTTTTCGAACGCCTGCGGACAACCAACGACGAGATCGAGGTTTACCTCAACCAACACGGCAAACCTGCAACCCATTAGCAGGAAAAACCAGCAAAACGAAATACTGCACAGATTCTGGCAGCCCACATGGTGTCGGGGATTCTGCAAACCAAATTCAGGAGTTCAGCCATGAACGCATATCTCACTTACGACCGGATCGAGGCTCAGAACTGGACCCGGCATTACCAGCAAATCGCCAGAGAAGAGAAAGAGTCCGAGCTGGCTGACGACCTGGAGAAAGGACTGTCGCTTCACATGCTGGAGTCGCTGTGCATTGACGAACTTCAACGCTGCGGTGCCAGCAAACAGGCGATAAGCCGGGCATTTGATGACGATGTCGAGTTCCAGGAGCGCGCGTCGGAGTTTATGCGGTACATGGCCGAGACGTTTTCCCGGCATCAAATTGATATTGAATCAGAGGAATAAGACAAATGAGCACAGCACTCGCAACACTGGCAGGAAAACTGGCTGAACGTGTAGGAATGGATTCTGTAGATCCACAGGAACTGATCACCACATTGCGCCAGACAGCTTTTAAAGGTGATGCCAGTGATGCGCAGTTTATTGCGCTACTGATAGTCGCCAACCAGTACGGTCTTAATCCGTGGACGAAAGAAATTTACGCCTTTCCTGATAAGCAGAACGGGATCGTCCCTGTGGTGGGCGTTGATGGCTGGTCCCGTATCATCAACGAAAACCAGCAGTTTGACGGTATGGATTTTGAGCAGGATAACGAATCATGTACATGCAGGATTTACCGTAAGGACCGTAACCATCCGATCTGCGTTACCGAATGGATGGATGAATGTCGCCGGGAACCATTCAAAACCCGTGATGGTCGTGAGATTACTGGACCGTGGCAGTCACATCCCAAACGGATGTTGCGACACAAAGCAATGATCCAGTGCGCCCGTCTTGCCTTCGGTTTCGCAGGTATCTACGACAAGGATGAGGCCGAACGCATTGTCGAAAATACCACGTATACCACAGATCGCCAGCCGGAACGCGACATCACTCCGGTTAGCGATGAAACCATGCGGGAAATTAATGATCTGCTGATCACCCTGAATAAAACATGGGATGACGATCTGCTGCCGCTCTGCTCCCAAATCTTCCGTCGCGATATTGGTGCATCGTCAGATCTTACGCAAATCGAAGCAGTGAAAGCCCTCGGATTCCTGAAGCAGAAAGCAGCAGAACAGAAGGTGGAAGCATGACACCAGAAATTATCCTGGCTCGTACAGGTATTGACGTTAGCAACATCGAGCAAGGTGATGACGCGTGGCACCGTCTACGCCTCGGTGTCATCACTGCTTCCGAAGTTCACAACGTCATTTCCAGGCCAAAGTCGGGCAAGAAGTGGACTGATATGAAGATGTCCTACTTTCTCACCCTTCTTGCCGAAGTTTGCACCGGCGTGGCACCGGAAGTTAACGCCAGGGCGCTGGCCTGGGGGAAACAGTATGAAGATGATGCCCGCACCCTGTTTGAGTTCACCACTGACGTGAAAGTCACCGGGTCGCCGATCCTTTTCCGTGACGAGGACATGCGTACCGCCTGTTCTCCTGACGGCCTGTGCAGTGATGGCCGCGGTCTTGAGTTGAAATGCCCTTTCACCTCTCGCGACTTTATGAAATTCAGGCTTGGCGGCTTCGAGGCTATCAAATCCGCCTATATGGCCCAGGTGCAATTCAGCATGTGGGTAACCGGGATAGATGCCTGGTATTTCGCGAATTATGACCCGCGCATGAAGCGAGAAGGCATTCACCACGTGGTTGTTGAGCGCGACGACAAATACATGTCCCTCTTCAATGAAATGGTACCGGAATTTATCGAAAAGATGGACGAAGCGCTAAAGGAGATTGGCTTCACGTTCGGGGAGCAGTGGCGATGACGCACGCACAGGACGAAATCAGGGTTGGCGCGATGCGCCATCCCATGTTGAAGAATTAAATGTTAGAGGACGGAAGTATGAGCAAAATTGGTGACTATTTCTTTGAATTCCCGGCATCAAGAGGCTTACAGGGAAATACGGTTGTGTTGATGATGACAGTCCCAGCGCGCGCGCTAACTCGCGTTCTGGCATCAGATAACCACGGCAATACGCTTGAGCGTTCTCAGCGAGAACTCAATCCAGCGCGTGCGAAGAAGTTTTATGAATACCTGCGAACAGCTTACGAGAAAAAAGAGCCGTTCATCATCCCGCCGCTGGTTGGAAACTGCGACTCATTCATTGAGTTCGAAGAGTTTGGCAATACGAATGTGGGTGTCGCGCGATTCCCAATGGATGCGGAAATTAAACTGTTTGACGGTCAGCATCGCGCCGCAGGCATTGCAGAGTTCTGCCGCACTTACGGAGAGCCTATTCACATCCCAATGATGCTGACACACCAACTGCCGCTCAAAACGCGCCAGCAGTTCTTTTCCGACATCAACAACAACGTATCGAAGCCATCAGCGGCCATCAATATGGCCTATAACGGTAGGGATAAAATTGCTCAGGATATGGTTTCGTTTTTGTCATCCCATGCCATGTTCTCAGAAATAACAGACTTTGAACACAACGTGGTTCCGGCGAAAAGCGATCTCTGGATTAGCTTCAACCCCCTGAGTGATGCAACTGCAAAATTCTCTGGTAATGGGGATGAGCTTGCTACTAGTGACATCTATGACATTTGGGAGGCATGGCTCAAGCTAACAGCCATCAAGGGAATTAGGCATGGTTGTACGCCTGTTGAATATAAGCGGGATTACATCCAGTTCCACGCGGTGATGATCAATGCGTTTGGCTACGCAATGCAGGAACTACTACGGCATCGCCCTGCACACATCATTGTTCAGATGATTGAGGAGTTAGTAAATAATTCCACTATGAGTGAGCTGGAGAATTTCTTCCTCATTTCATCCTGGTCCGGTGTCTGCGCCAGCACTGAAAAAGATAGAGCGACAGTTATTGCCAGCGTTGCTTCACAAAAAGCTGCTTCGGTGAGACTAATCCAAGCTATTACGACAAAGAGCTTTGAGGTCGCAGCATGAGATACGGCTCTGTTTGCAGTGGAACTGCGGCGATGCCCATAGAGGAACCGGCGCTGCGCACCTGGCGCCGCCCGTTCCTGAAATGGGCAGGCGGTAAATATTCGCTGCTGCCGGAACTGGATCGTCTTATCCCGGCAGGTAAACGACTGATAGAGCCATTTGTGGGCGGCGGATCGGTGTTTCTTAACTCAGACAAGCACGAACGCTTCCTTCTGGCTGACGTCAACGCTGACCTGATTAACCTGTACCAGATGCTGGCCGTAGTGCCTGATTCGGTAATCGCAGAGGCTATGAAAGCTTTCAGACATCTGAATGATGCCGAAAACTACACAGTAATTCGTGAAGCATTCAACGCCCAGAAACTGAATGCGACAGAACGAGCGGCCGCATTCCTTTACCTCAACAGGCACTGCTTTAACGGTCTGATGCGTTACAACCTTGACGGTTTTTTCAATGTTGGATGGGGAAAGTATAAAGCCCCATATTTCCCGGAAGAAGAGATCAGGGCATTCAGGCAGAAGTCTCACGCGTGCGTATTTATGACTGCGGGTTTCGAACGTACTCTCAGGCTGGCGGGTGATGGTGATGTCGTTTACTGCGATCCGCCATACGAGCCAATGCCCGGCACCGCTGGCTTCACTAACTACGCCTCCGGTGGGTTCTCATGGGATAGCCAGGTAGCGCTTGCTGAAAGCTGTGTGGCAGCCCATCAGCGTGGCGCAAAGGTGTTTATCAGTAATTCTACCGCACCACGCGTTATTGAACTTTACGAGAGGCACGGCTTCACTCTGCACCGGGTCAATGCCCGCAGATCAATATCGAGTAAAGGCAGTACCCGAGAAACAGCGAACGATATCGTCGCCTCACTGGGGATTTAGTGATGATGAAACTTATTAACAGAAGTAAGCAATCACCAGTCGGTCGTCGCGCATGTGATATTGCACTGGCTGCGCATCATGAGAAGTTCGGCGATTACGGCAGACAAAAGCACGTTACCAATTACACCGTTGTAGTGGATGGCGTAAAGGTTCCTGTCGAAGTAGTTAACCGGGCCACCAGCTACGTAGCCACCGCAATGATCGGCGTCCGGAAACTTAGAAATCTGCCAGCACAGGCAAACTGAATATTAGCGATGGCCCGCTGCGGGGCCACTGGAGAAAACGATGAGCAAAAAAATTAGAGACTTTGAATTGATGAGCACCCGCGAAATTTGCTGCCAGCTAAGGATTTCATCCAGGACGCTGGAGCGTTACCGTAAGCGACCAAGCGACAACAACCCATTCCCGGAGCCTGACTGTTCATATATGGGTGGCTCCAACAAATGGCTTAAAACCAAAGTCAATGAGTGGCAGGTCAGGGAAATGTCACGACCAACACGCCGTCCAATGTCGCATCTGAATCTGCCTCGTGACAACAAAGGTCGACTCATCCGGTCTGACGTGGCGTGAACTCCAGAACATCGGGCTCGATGATGCTCATCAGTCGGGCCCACCATTTACTATAAGCCTCTCTCATTTCTTCGATATAGGTGTATTTGTCGTACACCGACCACACTCCAGGCAGTTTATGCCCGAGCATCATCTCAGCAATATGTGGTTCAGTCAGCTCGGAGAAATTCGTTCGCGCAGTTCTGCGTAGATCATGGATCGTAAAGTGCGGAACCTGCTCGTTATAAGCCTTCAGCATGAACTTAACAAGGTTGCTGCTGATGCTCATATGAAAGCCTTCGCTCATCGGCTTGTCTGCATATTTTGAGAAAACAAAACGGCCCGGCGCCAGCTCAATGGCTCGTTGTATCAGCGGGAGCATTTCAGGGATGATCGGGCGGATTATCGGCTTCTTACTTTTCCGTCCCGTTTTATGATTTTCCCACGGCACGGTCCAGACGCCCTCCTCAAAATCGAAATGCGAAACTTCAGCCTGACGGAGTTCACCGACCCTGCACGCCCATATCAGAGACAATTTATAAAGGATCTTGTTTCGCTCAATAAGGCGGGAATCCTCAATAGCTCGCCAGACAATCGCAATTTCTTTGCGATCCAGTGTTCTCTCCCCCATTTTCTTCTGAATACCAAAATCACGACCGGACATTTCAGAAAGTGGGTTAACCTCAAGCAACTGGCGCTTCACTGCCCATGAGTAGCACTGCCGACCGTTACTAATTACTCGCCGGGTGATCTCAGTGTATCCCTGCGCCAGTCGGTCCAGAACTGTAAGCCAGTTGTGCAGCGTCAACTGATGCGCCGGATACTTACCCAGCTTAGGGAATACATGCAGCTCAAACGAACGCAGTATTTGATCGGATGTTTCTTTCTGAACGCATACCATCGCATGCCATTCTCTGAAAAGTTCCTCGAATGTGTACTGGCTGTTGATTTTAGCTTTATCGAGGCTTTGCCTGATCCGCGGATTTTCTCCACGGGCAAGAATGGCGGCCCACTTAGTTACCTCATCGCGCGCGGCCTTCAACCCGAATTCCGGGTAACTGCCAATCGTCATCTTGTCCTGCTTACCCAGGAAACGGAATCGGTAGAAAAAAGTGACGGCGCCCTTTTTGGAAATGCGCACCCACAGACCGTCCCGGTCTGCCTTCTCTTCAACTTTATCGCGTTCGCGCCCGAGGCACGACTTTAGATAACTATCTGAAATAGCCATGATTTATCCCTGCATGTGTCCATCAGAACGGAAGATTCTGTGTCCATCATAGGATATGGACGCACTGATGGACACAAAAACCATGACTCATGATGTCGTAGGTTGACTGTACATGCAACCAGTATCATTTTTATGAGCGCTTATTTTGCGGGGATCTTGAGAGGATTTTGTCGTAGGTTTGCGGAGGGTGGCGGGGTATCAATTATCGATGTGAGCAATGATCGAAAAGTTACGTATGTTCTTCATAGAGATAAATTATTATGCCTTACGCCTGGTTGACCAGACTTTAGAGGTCGCTGTTCTGAGCTTAACGTCTGTTTTAACTGAAACGCCGCATTCTACACTACAACGCTAAGGCGAGGAAATGTTCATAGTGTAAGGAGAGCGGGAACTGGAAAACGCCTCGCTTTTCCCTGTAAAACACCGCAACGCAGGAAAAGCGCATGCTTATCGGGACAACACCCCAACGCGGCAGGTGTACCGTTGGGCAAAACGTTTACTGGCGCGTTTCTATTGAGGTAGTTTCGACGCGAACAAGGTCCGGCGGGAGGGCAACGTTTAAAATCACCGGCTGCCAGGCGTCGCGCTCCGCCAGTTTTCGGGAATAGCCGCGGGCAACCAGAAAACCGCCCACGCCGCCCAGCACGGCCCCGCTTAATGCGGCAAGGTCAGATCCAAACAGCATCTGAAAAAGCGCCGCACAAAGAAATAGCCCCGCTAAAGGCGACATATAGACCAGCAACGCCGAACCTAAAAGGCTTTTTTCGGCGATGCCCAACTCGACTTTCTGCCCCGGCGCCAGCGGCTCCGCGCTTGGCACAACAATGGTATGCGTGGTTTGCGGCCCTAATTTATTCAGCACGCGACTGCCGCATCCCGCACGGGAGGCGCAGCTGCTGCATGACGCTTTAACGTCGCAGCTCACCACCGCCTGACCATTCTGCCAGGAGACAACGGTTGCCCACTCTTTAATCATTGTACTGCCCTGAATTTGATACTGTCGGCAATGCGCTTCGCCGTTTGCGGTGGAAGCTCGCCGACAATGGTGATTTCCGCGTTGTCGCGAACGCTGCTATAAACCGTTCGGCGCCCGGTGCGCAGCATCTGATCGCTGCTGTTTTGCGTCGCCCGGTTCACATTGACGGAAAAGCTAAACAGACCGTCAGAATAAAGCCGCGATTCGATAGGCAGGTTATCCATCGTCGGCAACGGACGACGGCTGCTGGAAACTTCGCTAAAGCCTTGCGGCACCCAGGATGGACTCCAGTTAAATTTCGTTTTTTCGCCACCGGGAACAGAAAGCAGCGGCGGCAGATTCGCCTTCGCCAGCGCCTGCATGTTGCTGCCGATATCCTGACTCACCGTGAACGCAATAACGCGGAACTGCTCCAGCGTCTCGCCATCGCGATCCAGCAGATCAACGCGCATCGGCAGTTTGGTGTCCATGTCCATCCAGACGATATAGCTGTAACGCGTACCATCGCGCGCCACAACGCGGATAACTTCGCACAATCTGTCTGCGATACGGGTGCGTCCGACAGAAATAAAGTCGTAGTAAGGCGCCAGGCGCTTGAAGTCGGTGTAAATCAGGGAAGGCAGAGAATCGACAATATAATCACCGTTCAGGGTGAACGGCTCAAGGCCCGGTTCAAAATAACTGATTTCATTACCACGCTGTACGACCTCCCGGCGGGGACCGTCCAACTGTAGCAATTGCGCAAGCGGGCGACTATCCAGGCGTGCGTGTCGATAACGCAGAGATTCAACGCCTTGTTTCGTGATGCTGACGAATGACAGCTCGTAATTCAGTGACTGACTGGCGATGTTCATCTGCTGCAATAACGCCCCGGACGCAGGGTCGGCCGAGGCGTTTGCTGAGAAGAACAGGCTAGCCGCCACAAGGGACATGGCAAACCAAAGTTGCTTCATTACTGCGATTGCGTTCCTAAAGTTTGGATTCCTGGCACCTGTACCGCGGCTTGCTGGGTTTGCGCCTGCTCAAACTGAAGCTGTTCGGAGTGCAGTCGGCGCTGCAGTTCATAGTCCTGCAACATGGCATTAATGCGACGACGCTGCTCCTGTACCTGCTGTTGCTGACTGCCGACAGGCGCTGCTTCAGAAGGCACTCCCAGACTTACCGGGCTGGCTTTCCCCATCATAGGCAGGGTATTGAAAACCGGCGTTTCAGGTTGTTGGGATGTTTCAGATTGCCCATTATAGTGCTGGACACCGACGATAACTGCAAGTGAAACGCACGCCGCCACGCCCATTTGGGTAAGCTGCGCCGCCCACGGACGCACTTTTTTCCAGAACGGCATTTTCTGCCATTGCTGCGGAGCGGGTTGGGCCTCAGGGATTAATGGCGACACCTGACGTACTGGCTCGTTTTCAATAGCGGCCATCACGCGAGCGGATATATCGAAATGGAGAACGTCAGGCGTATCCCCCCGCATTGAATCGCGGATCAGGTGATAACTCTCCCAGGTTTTCTGCATTTCCGGGTCGTGCGTAAGCGCTTTGAGCAGCTCACTATCCAACGTTTCGCCATCCATCAAAGCGGAAAGTTTTTCTTTCTGCATGCCTAATACCTTTTCCAGTATCCCGCTATCGTCAACGCCTGATAAGCGGTTGAACTTTATTATCAATAGCTTCCCGCGCCCGGAAGATACGTGAACGCACCGTCCCCACCGGACAATCCATGATAGCCGCTATCTCTTCATAGCTCAGGCCATCCAGCTCCCGTAAGGTGATTGCCATACGTAAATCTTCCGGGAGGGACTCAATAGTTCGGAAAACTATCTGTCTCAGTTCTTCTGACAACATTAAGTTCTCAGGGTTCGAAATTTCTTTCAGCGCGCCGCCGCTTTCAAAGTTTTCTGCTTCAATCGCGTCTACATCACTGGAAGGCGGACGACGCCCCTGCGCAACCAGGTAGTTCTTCGCGGTATTGACCGCAATACGATACAACCAGGTATAAAAAGCACTATCCCCCCGGAAAGAATCCAGCGCGCGATAGGCCTTAATAAATGATTCCTGTACGACATCGGGAACGTCGCCCGATGGCACATAGCGGGAAACCAGACTCGCCACTTTATGCTGGTAGCGCACTACCAGTAAGTTAAAGGCTTTCTGATCTCCCTTCTGGACCCGTTCAACCAGGACCTGGTCCGTTAACTGCTCGCTCATCCGAGGTAATGTCTCCCCAAACCAAATTTCCACGCGCTTTCGAAACGCCACTCCATAAGCCGCACTATGAGCAAGCAACAGGTTAGAGTGTCTATGTTTCGTAAAGTTCCGTTACGCATTTGTTTTTGTTTGTCATGTTGTAGACAGGTCTTATCTTCCATTATAAGTCTACAGATGCTGAACAACGCACTATCTGTACAGAAATGCCCATTTCGTCGTTTGCAGAGTAACCTAACAGCATCTTTATTTCACTACAAAATCCGACGCTAACACCCTGCCCTATAAAATATTTTTTGCCGTTTATCTCTCGCCGTATTTTTATTTTATGTTTAATAAGCACAACACCAGCGAAATCATAACGTGCTTTTTAGCGCCATATAGTGCTAATCTGCCGCAACCATGTTTAGTAAATTAAACAAGAACCATGATGACAACTCCTGAACTGTCCTGTGATGTGTTAATTATCGGCAGCGGAGCGGCCGGACTCTCGCTGGCGCTGCGTCTGGCTGAAAAGCATAAGGTTATCGTCCTGAGTAAAGGGCCGGTGAGCGAGGGCTCCACGTTTTATGCGCAGGGCGGTATTGCCGCCGTGTTTGATGAAACCGACAGTATTGCGTCGCATGTCGAAGATACGCTGATTGCCGGTGCCGGAATTTGCGATCGCCACGCGGTGGAGTTTGTCGCCAGCAACGCCCGTACCTGCGTGCAGTGGCTTATCGATCAGGGCGTCCTGTTTGATACGCATGTCCAGCCAAACGGCAAGGAGAGCTATCATCTCACGCGTGAAGGCGGCCATAGTCATCGCCGTATCCTTCATGCCGCCGACGCTACCGGAAAGGAAGTCGAAACCACGTTGGTCAGTCGGGCGCAAAATCATCCTAATATTCAGGTGCTGGAACGCAGCAACGCCGTTGATTTAATTATTTCCGATAAAATGGGTCTACCGGGGCCTCGCCGGGTCGTCGGCGCCTGGATCTGGAATCGCAATAAAGAATGGGTTGAAACCTGTCATGCGAAGTCGGTGGTGCTGGCGACCGGTGGCGCCTCAAAGGTTTATCAATATACCACTAACCCGGATATTTCCTCCGGCGACGGTATCGCGATGGCCTGGCGCGCGGGCTGTCGGGTCGCTAATCTGGAATTTAACCAGTTTCATCCCACTGCCCTTTATCACCCGCAGGCGCGTAATTTTCTCCTTACCGAAGCGCTGCGCGGCGAAGGCGCATACCTTAAACGTCCGGACGGTTCACGGTTTATGCCGGACGTTGACGAACGCGGCGAGCTGGCGCCGCGCGATATTGTCGCCCGCGCTATTGACCATGAGATGAAACGACTCGGCGCAGACTGTATGTTTCTCGATATCAGCCACAAGCCTGACGATTTTGTCCGCCAGCACTTCCCGATGATCTATGCGAAACTGCTCGATTTGGGGATGGATTTAACCAAAGAACCGATTCCCGTTGTTCCTGCCGCGCACTATACCTGCGGCGGCGTGGTCGTCGATGATTATGGTCGTACCGATGTAGACGGCTTATATGCCATTGGCGAAGTCAGTTACACCGGCCTGCACGGCGCTAACCGTATGGCGTCCAACTCGTTGCTGGAATGCTTAGTGTACGGCTGGTCCGCAGCAATAGATATCGACAGGCGAATGCCTTCTGTCCACAGCGTTGACGTCCTTCCCGCCTGGGATGAAAGCCGCGTGGAGAACGCCGATGAGCGGGTGGTGATTCAGCATAACTGGCACGAACTGCGCCTGCTGATGTGGGACTATGTGGGGATTGTGCGCACGACAAAACGGCTGGAGCGCGCCCTACGGCGTATTACTATGTTGCAACAAGAGATTGACGAGTATTACGCCAACTTTCGCGTCTCGAATAATTTACTGGAGCTGCGCAATCTGGTGCAAGTGGCCGAACTGATTGTGCGTTGCGCGATGATGCGTAAAGAGAGCCGGGGGCTGCACTTTACGCTGGATTATCCGCAACAACTGGCTGAATCAGGCCCATCGTTCCTTTCGCCGTTAACGCCTCACATAAACAGATAAAATGCCTGGGTCAGCGCCGTATAACTTTCAGAATAATGCTGATCTGACCCGCGAATTACTAATCTGTCGCTAAAGCACTCCCCGGCTTGCGGGGAGAATGCGAGCAAAACCCTGTGCGGCAAGCGCGCTTCGTTTTCCGCAACGTCAGTACGTAATCGCAAATGCCATCCCATGTTGAGCGCTTGCTGCGTAAAAGCGTTACCTATTTGTTCCGGCAAGACTACGCAAAAAAAGCCGTCTTCGGTAATACAATCCGCCGCAATAGCCAATAACGTCTGGTGATCCAGCGTAGCGGTATAACGCGCCTGCTCCCGCTGCGGCGTGGCGCATTCCACACCGGGTTCGTAATAAGGCGGGTTGCTGATAATAAGATCAAAGCGTACCGTCTGGCGAGGCGCCCAACGCTGAATATCGTCAGTATGCACCGTTATTCGATGCGGCCAGGGAGAGTGAGCCACGTTTTCCTGCGCTTGCATGGCAGCCCCGGCATCCAGTTCCACGGCGTCAATAGGCACATTGTCATCCGTCCGCTGCGCCAGCATTAACGCCAGCAGACCGCTTCCAGTACCGATATCCAGAATTCGCTTTACATCCGCGACCGGCGCCCACGCCCCGAGTAAAATACCGTCAGTTCCCACTTTCATCGCACACCGATCGTGTGCGACAAAAAACTGTTTAAACGTAAATCCGTTACGACGAAGAACGGAGCCAGACTGAGACATGTAAAAACAACCTTGCAAAAAACGGCGACAGCGCCGGGTGAAAACAATACCTGAGAAGGGATATCCATACAAACAGATGAAGATTGCGGCCGTAACGTCTATAATCAGCGCCCCACACAGAGGTAGAACATGACTGTAACGACTTTTTCCGAACTTGAACTCGACGAAAGCCTGCTGGATGCCCTCCAGGATAAAGGTTTCACTCGCCCGACCGCCATTCAGGCTGCCGCCATTCCGCCTGCGCTCGATGGCCGTGATGTACTCGGTTCTGCGCCGACAGGCACCGGTAAAACGGCGGCATATCTGCTGCCGGCGTTGCAGCACCTGCTCGACTTTCCGCGTAAAAAATCGGGGCCGCCGCGTATTCTGATCCTGACGCCAACCCGCGAACTGGCAATGCAGGTTGCCGATCACGCTCGTGAACTGGCTAAGCATACTCATCTGGATATCGCCACGATTACCGGCGGCGTGGCCTATATGAACCATGCTGAAGTGTTTAGCGAAAACCAGGATATCGTGGTCGCCACAACGGGCCGTCTGCTGCAATATATAAAAGAAGAGAACTTTGACTGCCGGGCGGTTGAAACACTGATCCTTGACGAAGCTGACCGGATGCTCGACATGGGCTTCGCTCAGGACATTGAACATATCGCTGGTGAGACCCGCTGGCGTAAACAGACGATGCTGTTCTCCGCCACGCTGGAAGGCGATGCGATTAAAGATTTTGCCGAGCGCCTGCTGGAAGACCCGGTTGAGGTTTCCGCCAATCCGTCAACCCGCGAGCGTAAGAAAATTCACCAGTGGTACTACCGTGCAGACAATTTCGAACATAAAGTTGCGCTGTTGAAGCACCTGCTAAAACAAGACGATGCAACCCGTTCTATCGTGTTTGTACGTAAACGTGAACGCGTCCATGAACTGGCTGAAACGCTGCGTCTGGCAGGGATCAACAATTGCTATCTTGAAGGTGAGATGGCGCAGATCAAACGTAACGAAGGTATTAAGCGTCTCACCGACGGTCGCGTTAACGTGCTGGTCGCAACCGACGTCGCGGCACGCGGGATTGATATTCCTGACGTTAGCCACGTCATTAACTTCGACATGCCGCGCAGTGGCGATACCTATCTGCATCGCATTGGTCGTACAGGCCGTGCTGGCCGCAAAGGCACTGCAATCTCGCTGGTAGAAGCCCACGACCATCTGTTGCTGCTGAAAATCGGTCGCTACATCGAAGAGCCGCTAAAAGCGCGCGTCATTGATGAGCTTCGCCCGACCACGCGTGCGCCCAGCGAAAAGCTGACCGGCAAACCGTCGAAAAAAGTGCTGGCGAAACGCGCCGAGAAGAAAAAAGAGAAAGAAAAAGAGAAGCCGCGCGTGAAGAAACGTCACCGCGATACAAAAAATATCGGTAAGCGCCGCAAGCCAAGCGGTACGAAAATGCAGGAGCAATCCAGCGAAGAGTGATGATAATGCCGGGTTCGTTAACCCGGCATTTTTTTATCTTCCACGGTAAAACACGCCTCCATACACTGCATAAATATCTGCATTGCCGGGCTGACCGCTTTCCCGGCATGATGGGCGCACAGCGCCATGATCGATAGCGACGGCGCGCCAAACGGCAGCTCTTTCAACTGACCGGTACTAAGTTCTCGTTCAACGGCAAAACGTGGTAAAAAGCTGATGCCCAGGTTAGCAGCCACACACTGTTTAATGCTTTCAATACTCCACAGTTCAATGGTGTTTTCCAGCGTAATCCGCCTCTGCCGTAGCGTACTTTCAAACAGCTGGCGGAAGACACATTGCGGTTCATTGATGATGAAGCTACAGGGAATATGCTGATCTGGCTGCGTAAAATCAGCATCCTGTAGCAGTGGAGAGGCCACCAGCGCCAGCGACTGCTTCCCCAATTGCTGCATCGTGAGCGCGTCATCATTACCTACGCGATAAAAAACGCCCAGATCGACCTCGTCATTCAGCAACGCATCACGTATCACATAGCAATTCAGCGACTGTAGCGACAATCTGACATTCGGCGCTCGCAGCTTAAAACGTTGTAAAACCTGCGGCATTTTGTACGCCAGTAAGGTTTCACCTGTCGCCACGCGCAGCTCTCCGCCGGGTTCCGCATCCTGTCTTGCGGCTTCACGAATCGACTCCATCACACGCGTCAGTTCATGGATATGCGGCATCAGCTTTTTCCCCTCATTGGTCAGGCACATTCGGCGCCCTATTTTCTCGAACAGTTGCAGGGAAAACTCACGTTCAAGCTGTTGAATATGAAAAGTTACCGTCGACTGAGTGCAGCACAGCTTTTGCGAAGCCCGCAGAAACGAGCCCTCTTCCACTACCGTTTTCAGCGTAATAAACCGACGCAGATCCATAACCACCAACCTATCGAAAATCTCGAATTCAGAATTAAAAAACATTCATTTTTTTAAATATTTCATATCGGGTACTGTCTGCTAAAACAGAGGAGATGACAAGTGACACCGATGCTTTTAAGCGCTTTCTGGACTTATACATTAATCACCGCCCTTACCCCCGGCCCTAACAATATTCTCGCGCTTAGCGCAGCAACTGCACATGGTTTTCGGCAGAGTATTCGTGTACTGGCAGGTATGAGTCTGGGATTTTTGGTCGTCATGCTGCTGTGCGCCGGGATCGCGTTTTCCCTTGCGGTTATCGATCCGGCAATCATTCATTTACTCAGTTGGGTGGGGGCTGCGTATATCCTGTGGCTGGCGTGGAAAATTGCCACCAGTCCAGCGGCGGATGAGAAGGTCAGACCAAAACCGGTTGGCTTTTGGGTAAGCTTTGGCCTGCAGTTTGTGAACGTCAAAATTATTCTGTACGGCATTACCGCTCTGTCTACATTTGTTTTACCGCAAACGCAGGCGCTGAACTGGGTCATCGGCGTCAGTATATTGCTGGCATTGATCGGCACGTTCGGTAATGTGTGCTGGGCGCTGGCGGGACATCTGTTTCAGCGGGCGTTTCGCCATTATGGTCGCCAGTTAAATATCATTCTGGCGTTACTGCTGGTGTACTGCGCGGTGCGGATTTTTTACTGACCCAAATAAAACAAAAGCGGAAAAGGCCCGGCCTCTTCCGCTTGTTATTACCGGATAAGCCTTACAGGCTTTCGGTAAAGGTACGAGCGATAACATCGCGCTGCTGTTCCGGCGTCAGGGAGTTAAAACGCACCGCATAACCAGAAACACGAATAGTCAGCTGCGGGTATTTTTCCGGATGCTTAACCGCATCTTCCAGAGTTTCACGACGCAAAACGTTAACGTTCAGATGCTGACCGCCTTCAACGCGTACTTCCGGTTTAACTTCCATCGGAATTTCACGGTATTCAATCTCGCCCAGTTTGCTGACAGCCACAACTTCATCTTCAGCAAAGCCGGATTTTGCAACGATGCAGCGCGCTTCGCCTTTTTCGCTGTCCAGCAGCCAGAAGGAATTCAGCAGGTCGTCGTTAGCGGCTTTAGTAATCTGGATACCTGTAATCATGTGATGCCTCCCCAGGCAAAATTATTTGATTTCGGTCGGCCTAATCCCGGCCAATTGGTAAAACCATTGTTGCTTGAGTGTATATATACCCTTCGATCACCCTTCATTCTTTGATTTAAATCAATAAAAACCACACCATGAAAAGGGTGATGAAGGGAATTTATTGTTTTACATCAACTTACACCATTCAGACCTATAAACTTTTTACATAAATTTTCAACTATCTTTTGTAGGTAACCGTTTTTGTAGCACGCAGGATTTTGCACTGCAGAAAGAAGCAGTTAAGCTAAGGGAACTGGAAATTCGCAGGAGAGCGAGATGGCGACTGAGTTAACCTGGCACGATGTGCTGGCTGATGAGAAACAGCAACCTTACTTTATCAATACGCTTCACACTGTTGCTGGCGAGCGTCAGTCGGGTATCACGGTCTACCCGCCGCAAAAAGATGTGTTTAACGCCTTTCGCTTCACGGAACTGGGCGACGTTAAGGTGGTGATCCTGGGACAAGATCCTTACCACGGCCCCGGCCAGGCACATGGTCTGGCGTTTTCCGTGCGTCCTGGGATCGCTCCCCCGCCGTCATTAGTGAATATGTACAAAGAGCTGGAAGCCTCCATTCCCGGCTTTGTCCGCCCCGCGCACGGTTATCTGGAAAGCTGGGCACGCCAGGGCGTACTGTTACTGAATACGGTGCTCACGGTACGGGCAGGCCAGGCGCATTCTCATGCCAGCCTGGGGTGGGAAACCTTTACGGATAAAGTGATAAGCCTGATTAACCAACACCGCGAAGGGGTCGTCTTCCTGCTGTGGGGCTCGCACGCCCAGAAGAAAGGCGCGATTATTGATCCACAGCGCCACCATATTCTGAAAGCTCCGCATCCCTCGCCACTCTCTGCGCACCGCGGATTTTTTGGCTGTAACCATTTTGCGCTAACGAACCAATGGCTGGAACAACACGGCGAGAAAACTATCGACTGGACGCCAGTATTACCGGCTGAGAGTGAATAACGTTGGCGACTCGCCGTTTTATCGCCCGGATAACGGCGCGAAAGCGCCTTGTCTGACCGGGCGGTAGAAAGTACATCATTGGCCCGGCGCGCGTTGCGTCACCGGGCTGCAGCCCTTACGCTTTATTCTGTCGCCACCACTCGGCGAGCAGTACGCCTATCGCAACCGACACATTCAGGCTTTCCACGTTCCCGGTGCCGTTAATTTTCACGCACAGATCGTCGGGTTCGCGCGCCGCTTCCGGCAGGTAGTCATATTCACGGCCTAAGACCAGCACCATCTTTTCCGGCAGGGTCGTACTAAAGAGCGCCTGACCGCGATCGCTGGACGTCGTCACCACGGTGTACCCCGCCTGACGAAAATCATCCAGTACGTCAACAATGCTTTCACCAGTGATCGGCTGGACATGCTCCGCCCCGCCTTCCGCGGTACGAATCGCCGCGCCGGACTCCAGCAACGCCGCATCCTGTACCACCACGCCTTTCACGCCGAAGTGCGCGCAGCTACGCATCATGCCGCCCAGATTATGCGGGTTAGCGACATCTTCCAACGCCAGCACGCAGTCTTGATCCGCCGCCTGCTTTACCCATTGCTTAACGGTCGTACCGTTACGCTTTTTAATCAGGAAACACACGCCACCGTGGTGCTCAGTCCCGGAAGCTTTTGCCAGTTCGGCTTCATCCACCACATGGTAGGCTTTACGATTCGCCGCCATCCAGCGCAGCGCCTCTTTAAAACGCGGCGTTACGCTTTGGATAAACCATGCGCGCACGATGGCGTCAGGACGGCTCTGGAATAGCGCCTGGCAGGCGTTTTCACCGTAGACGCGCGTCTCTTCCGCACGCTGGCGACGCAAAACTTCAGGGTCGATAAAACTTTTACCGCTAATACCACCATGATCGACTTTCTCAGGCGTTTCATCGCCTGGCGCGCGGGACACGGTGCGCCACGGCGAAGTTTCATGTTTACGGTCACGGCTCTGATTATTTCGCTCATCACGGGCGGGGCGACGTCCACCGTCAGTGCGAGACTTTGCTGGGCGGCCTCCCCCTTTCCCGGTACGCGGGTTATGGGTGCGTTTATCAGAGTCATCATCACTACGGACATACATCACTTTGACTTTGCCGCTTTTGTTTTTTAATTCATCGTTCATGCTTTTCTCCACCAGCGCTGCGCGAAGCGCGAAGATTACCCGATGTGCATCCGGTTAGCCATGATTTCGTTTAAAAGCTTGCGACTATTGTACTCATTGAATAAAACACATTGTTGTTTAGCACAGACTCCTCGATAATATGTAACATTATAGAAACATCCCGCGCGTAGCGGGACGTCTTCCGACGTATTCAGAGGTTAGCTATGAACACCGTTTGTACCCATTGTCAGGCCATTAACCGCATCCCCGACGATCGGCTTCAGGATGCGGCAAAATGTGGACGCTGCGGTCATGAGTTGTTTGACGGAGAAGTCATTAATGCGACCGGCGAAACGCTGGACAAACTGTTGAAGGACGATCTTCCAGTGGTGATCGACTTTTGGGCCCCCTGGTGCGGCCCTTGCCGTAACTTTGCGCCAATCTTCGAGGATGTCGCAGAAGAGCGCAGCGGTAAAGTCCGTTTCGTCAAAGTGAATACCGAGGCGGAACGGGAACTCAGCGCCCGTTTCGGTATCCGCAGCATCCCGACGATTATGATTTTTAAACATGGACAGGTGGTCGATATGCTTAATGGCGCAGTGCCTAAAGCGCCTTTCGACAGCTGGCTGAACGAAGCGCTGTAAACGCCACGGGGCGCATCTTGTGCCCCGTTTTCACCTCTGCCACAATAGCGTTTTTCTCCGCAAACGCTTTCTATGACCAATAACGCTGTCCTTCAGTTACGCGCCGAACGGCTTGCGCGCGCTACTCGCCCTTTTCTTGCCAGAGGCAATCGGGTTCGCCGCTGTCAACGCTGCCTGCTGCCGCTAAAACCTTGCCTGTGTGATACGTTAACGCCTTCTCAGGCGAAAAGCCGTTTTTGTCTGGTCATGTTTGACACTGAACCGATGAAACCCAGCAATACCGGCCGGCTGATAGCCGATATTTTGCCGGATACCGCGGCGTTTCAGTGGTCGCGTACCGAGCCGCCGCAGGCGTTGCTGGAGCTGGTACAGCATCCGGATTATCAACCGATAGTGGTCTTTCCTGCGTCCTACGCCGGCGAAGCGCGCGAGGTCATTTCCACCCCGCCCGCCGGGAAACCGCCGCTGTTTATTATGCTGGACGGCACCTGGCCCGAAGCACGTAAAATGTTTCGTAAAAGCCCTTATCTGGATCATCTGCCGGTCATTTCCGTCGATTTATCGCGTCTTTCAGCTTATCGTCTGCGTGAAATCCATGCCGAAGGGCAATATTGTACCGCCGAAGTCGCCATAGCGTTGTTAGATCTGGCGGGAGATACCGAGGCGGCAACCAGTTTAGGTGAACATTTCACCCGTTTCAAAACGCGCTATCTGGCAGGAAAAACGCAACATCCGGGAAACGTCACAGCATAAAATAGCGAAAGCGTTTAAAATTATCCGGTTACTTCTGTGTAAGGGAAACCGGTATGAGCCAGCAAGGACTGGAAGCGCTACTGCGACCAAAATCGATCGCGGTGATTGGCGCATCAATGAAGCCCCACCGCGCGGGTTACCTGATGATGCGTAACTTGTTGGCGGGCGGATTCAATGGCCCCGTCCTTCCCGTGACGCCCGCCTGGAAAGCCGTTTTAGGCGTCATGGCCTGGCCGGATATCGCCAGTCTTCCTTTCACCCCCGATCTGGCTATTTTATGCACTAACGCCAGCCGTAACCTGGCGTTACTGGACGCGCTTGGCGCGAAAGGTTGTAAAACGTGCATTATCCTTTCTGCTCCCACGTCGCAACATGAAGAACTTCTTGCCTGTGCCCGGCATTATAAAATGCGTCTGCTGGGTCCAAACAGTCTTGGGCTCCTCGCGCCGTGGCAAGGGCTGAATGCCAGCTTTTCTCCCGTCCCGATTAAACAGGGCAAGCTCGCTTTTATTTCCCAGTCTGCCGCCGTGTCCAATACTATTCTTGACTGGGCGCAACAGCGTGAAATGGGCTTTTCCTACTTTATCGCGCTGGGCGATAGCCTGGATATTGATGTCGATGAACTACTGGACTATCTGGCGCGCGACAGCAAGACCAGCGCGATTTTGCTCTATCTGGAACAGTTAAGCGACGCCCGCCGTTTTGTTTCCGCCGCCCGTAGCGCTTCACGTAACAAACCGATTCTGGTGATTAAAAGCGGCCGAAGCCCGGCAGCCCAGCGTTTACTTAATACCAGCGCGGGAATGGACCCTGCGTGGGATGCGGCCATCCAGCGCGCAGGCCTGCTGCGAGTCCAGGATACGCACGAGCTTTTTTCCGCCGTCGAAACACTTAGCCATATGCGTCCTCTACGCGGCGACAGACTGATGATCATCAGCAATGGCGCCGCGCCTGCCGCGCTGGCGTTAGATGAGTTGTGGTCGCGTAACGGCAAGCTGGCGACGTTGAGCGAAGAGACCTGCCTGCAACTACGGCAGGCGCTTCCCGCGCACATTGATATTGCCAATCCACTGGATCTGTGTGATGACGCCAGCAGCGAACATTACGTCAAAACGCTGGATATCCTGCTCGCCAGTCAGGATTTTGACGCGCTTATGGTTATCCACTCTCCCAGCGCTGCCGCGCCGGGTACGGAAAGCGCCCATGCCCTGATCGAGACGATTAAGCGCCACCCCAGAGGCAAGTTTGTTACGCTGCTGACAAACTGGTGCGGCGAGTTCTCGTCTCAGGAGGCAAGACGGCTATTCAGCGAAGCCGGATTACCAACCTACCGTACGCCGGAAGGCACGATTACCGCGTTTATGCATATGGTGGAATACCGGCGTAACCAGAAGCAACTGCGAGAAACGCCAGCGCTGCCGAGTAACCTGACGTCCAATACCGCTGAGGCGCATAATCTGTTACAGCGGGCGATTGCGGAAGGCGCCGCCTCACTGGATACCCATGAAGTACAGCCGATTTTACACGCCTATGGGCTGCACACGCTCCCAACCTGGATTGCCAGCGACAGCGCTGAAGCGGTGCATATCGCCGAACAGATAGGCTATCCGGTAGCTCTCAAGCTGCGCTCGCCCGACATTCCGCATAAATCTGAAGTTCAGGGGGTCATGCTTTACCTGCGGACCGCAAGCGAGGTACAACAGGCCGCGAACGCCATTTTTGATCGTGTAAAGATGGCCTGGCCGCAAGCGCGGATTCACGGTTTGCTGGTACAAAGCATGGCTAACCGCGCCGGCGCGCAGGAGCTTCGTGTGGTGGTCGAGCACGATCCGGTGTTTGGTCCTTTGATTATGTTGGGTGAAGGCGGCGTAGAGTGGCGTCCGGAAGAGCAGGCTGTCGTCGCGCTGCCGCCGCTCAACATGAACCTGGCGCGCTATCTGGTGATTCAGGGCATTAAACAGCGGAAAATTCGCGCCCGTAGCGCGCTGCGTCCGCTGGATATTGTCGGTTTAAGCCAATTGCTGGTCCAGGTTTCAAACCTGATTGTCGACTGCCCGGAAATTCAGCGTCTGGATATCCATCCGCTGCTGGCTTCCGCCAGTGAGTTTACCGCGCTGGATGTGACGCTGGATATTGCCCCGTTTGATGGCGATAACGAAAGTCGACTTGCGGTACGCCCCTATCCCCACCAGCTTGAAGAGTGGGTGGAGATGAAAAATGGCGATCGCTGCCTGTTCCGTCCTATCCTGCCGGAAGATGAGCCCCAGCTGCGACAATTCATCGCACAGGTCACCAAAGAGGATCTTTACTACCGTTATTTCAGCGAGATCAACGAATTCACCCATGAAGATTTAGCCAACATGACGCAGATCGACTACGATCGAGAAATGGCCTTTGTGGCCGTGAGGCGGATGGACAACGCTGAAGAGATCCTCGGCGTAACGCGCGCGATCTCCGATCCAGACAACGTAGATGCCGAATTTGCCGTATTGGTGCGTTCAGATCTTAAAGGGTTGGGTTTAGGACGCCGTTTAATGGAGAAATTGATTGCCTATACTCGCGATCACGGATTGAAGCGGCTAAACGGTATTACGATGCCAAACAATCGCGGCATGGTCGCGCTGGCCAGAAAACTGGGATTTCAGGTCGATATTCAGCTCGAAGAGGGCATCGTGGGATTGACGCTGAATCTGGCCAAATGTGATGAATCGTGAGTAATGTACTGGAAATGTTGACCACTTTAACGGGTACTGATGTTATTATTGCTCGCTTATGTCGTCTGCATAGCACAGAGGACCCTTCAATGAACAGAGAAGAAATGCACTGTGATGTTGTCAAAATTTAAGCGTAATAAACATCAACAACACCTTGCCCAACTCCCTAAGATTTCTCAGTCAGTTGATGATGTAGATTTCTTTTATACTCCTGCTACTTTTCGGGAGACACTGCTGGAGAAAATCGCCAGCGCGACGCAGCGTATTTGTATCGTTGCCCTGTATCTGGAACAGGACGATGGGGGTAAAGGTATACTCGACGCGCTCTATGCGGCTAAACGGCAGCGTCCTGAACTGGACGTGAGGGTGCTGGTCGACTGGCATCGCGCGCAACGCGGGCGCATTGGCGCAGCGGCCTCGAATACCAATGCAGACTGGTATTGCCGACTGGCGCAGGAAAACCCCGGCATTGATGTCCCGGTTTACGGCGTACCGATTAATACGCGAGAAGCGCTTGGCGTACTGCATTTTAAAGGCTTTATCATTGATGATAGCGTCCTGTACAGCGGCGCCAGCCTGAACGATGTCTATCTCCATCAGCATGACAAATATCGTTACGATCGCTACCAGCTGATTCGCAATCGGCAAATGGCAGACATCATGTTTGACTGGGTGACGCAAAATCTGATGAATGGCCGTGGTGTGAATCGTCTGGATAATACCCAGCGTCCGAAAAGCCCGGAGATTAAAAACGATATCCGCTTATACCGTCAGGAGCTGCGTGATGCGTCATATCATTTTCAGGGTGACGCTAATGACGAGCAACTCTCCGTTACGCCGCTGGTCGGGCTTGGCAAATCCAGTCTGCTGAACAAAACCATTTTCCATCTCATGCCCTGTGCGGAGCATAAGCTCACCATTTGTACCCCTTATTTCAATCTACCAGCGGTGCTGGTGCGGAATATTATTCAGCTACTGCGCGACGGAAAGAAAGTCGAAATCATTGTTGGCGATAAAACCGCGAATGATTTTTACATTCCGGAAGATGAACCGTTCAAGATCATTGGCGCGCTGCCCTATCTCTATGAGATTAACCTGCGCCGCTTCCTGAGCCGTTTACAGTATTACGTCAATACCGATCAGCTTGTGGTGCGTCTGTGGAAAGATGACGACAATACCTATCATCTGAAAGGGATGTGGGTAGATGATAAATGGATGCTACTCACCGGCAACAATCTGAATCCCCGCGCCTGGCGTCTGGATCTGGAAAACGCCATTCTGATCCACGATCCTAAGCAGGAGCTTGCCCCTCAGCGGGAAAAAGAGCTGGAACTTATCCGAACGCACACAACCATCGTAAAACATTATCGTGACCTGCAGAGCATTGCCGACTATCCGATAAAAGTGCGTAAATTGATTCGCCGTCTGCGCCGGATCCGCATCGACAGATTAATTAGCCGTATCCTGTAATCGAAGCCCCGTCCTGTACGGGGTTTTCTCTTAGGAGTGAACTGGTGCGCGTGTTGATTCCTTTTACGGTGTTGTTTCTCTCCGGGTGCAGCCATCTGGCTAACGACCGCTGGAGCGGCCAGGATAAAGCCCAACATTTTATGGCATCAGCGATGCTATCGGCAGCCGGTAATGAGTATGCGCGTCACCAGGGAGTAAGCCCTGACCGCAGCGCAGCGATAGGGCTGATGTTTTCTTTGAGTCTCGGAGCCTCAAAAGAACTCTGGGACAGCCGCCCGGAAGGCAGCGGCTGGAGCTGGAAAGATTTTGTCTGGGATGTCGCTGGCGCGACAACCGGTTACGCTATCTGGCAAATGGCGCGATACTAAAGGCGCAAGCCCTTTCCTTTACGGTGCAACATCAGCGAAACCAGGAAAGCCAGAACGGCCATCGCGGTAACATACCAGAAGAACGAACTCTCCATACCGACAGATTTTAGCGACAGCGCGACATATTCCGCAGAGCCGCCAAATAACGCGTTTGCTACCGCATAGGATAAACCGACGCCCAGGGCGCGAACCTGCGCCGGAAACATCTCCGCTTTCAGGATCCCGCTAATCGAGGTATAGAAACTCACAATCAATAGCGCGCACATCACTAAAGCAAATGCGGCATAAGGCGACGTCACATTCTGCAACGCGGAGAGAATTGGAACGGTGAAAAGCGTCGCGAGCGCGCCAAAACATAGCATAGAAGTGCGCCTGCCAATCTTATCGGATAACGCGCCGAATAACGGCTGTACCAACATGAAAACACACAGCGCGACCGTCATAATGCCGCTGGCGACATTGGCATGCATACCTGCTGTATTTACCAGATATTTCTGCATATAGGTGGTGAAAGTATAAAAGCACAGCGAGCCTGCCGCGGTGAAACCAAGCACCATCAAAAAGGCTTTGCGATTACGCCACAAACCTTTCAACGAACCGGCTTCTTTTAATGCGCGAGTCTCATGCTTCGAGGTTTCATCCAGCTGGCGACGTAGCCATAACGCCACAACCGCCAGCACGGCGCCCAGCGCAAAGGGAATACGCCATCCCCAGGCACGAAGCTCAGCATCTTCCAGAACCTGCTGCAAAATCACAACGACCAGCAATGCCAGTAGTTGGCCACCGATAAGCGTAACATACTGAAACTAGGCGAAAAATCCCTTACGACCTTCAAGCGCAACTTCACTCATATATGTCGCGCTGGTCCCATACTCTCCCCCTACCGAGAGCCCCTGAAATAACCTTGCAATAAGTAGCAGCGCCGGTGCCCAGGTGCCGATGGTATCGTAACCAGGTAAGCAGGCAATCACCAGCGACCCCATGCACATCATGCACACCGAAATCAACATTGAGGCTTTGCGCCCGCGTCGATCTGCAATGCGTCCAAACAGCCAACCACCGAGAGGCCGCATTAAAAAACCGGCGGCAAAGACGCCTGCCGTTTGCAAAAGCTGAGTAGTGGTATTACCAGAAGGAAAGAAGATATGTGCAAAATAGAGCGAGCAGAAAGAGTAGACGTAGAAATCAAACCATTCCACTAAGTTTCCGGAAGAGGCCCCCACGATAGCCCATATGCGTCGCCGCATCTCCGGAGCCTCAGCGTTGTTTTTATCTATACGCTGAATAATTTCTGCCATACTGTTCTCCTTGTTGCCAGGCTTAATCGGCCTTTTATTTTGGAGATTCAGATTACGCGAGACCCAAAAGTAAATAAAGTGTTAATTATTTGTTTGCTAATTTTTATCCCCACCGTGCCTGATGCTGGCGTTTCCGTTTCAGATAGTCTTCGTCCTGACGGATTTTATCCCACCAACCTTTGAAAACCGTTGCCGCCGCGGCCTTAATAGGATCATTACCCCGTGTATTCAGGCTGCCGTCTTCTGCATACTTTTTACCGCCTTTATAGTTAGCGTATCGCCTGGCGCGGGTGTATCCCATCTGAATAAATTTACGCGCCATGTCCATACCAACGAAATCATCCTGCTGCCGGTAAGCTTCGAACAACTGGTAGATCTGTTCTGCGGATTTCATCGCCGATGCTTCATCTTTATAGCGCCAGAAAGGAAGAATTTCGCTTTTGTAGGGTTCAACCAGTAGCACCCCCTGCTCGCCTCGTCCAACCTGATACAATTCAGGCTGCTGGCGGAAGTCAATGCTGGAAAAGTCCTGCTGGTAGTTAAAAGGTTTGATAGCCAATGAAAATCCTCACTGCTTATATAAGCACGTGTAAAGGATAGTTCATCGTTAACGATTGGGTGGGATGTACTCTTGTCGGTTCTACAAGAACACCAGCTTCGTAGGCGGGATAATTCCTGTAGGCCGGATAAGGCGGAGCCGCCATCCGGCAGAAACAGACAAAAACAAAAGGCCCTGTCTTCCGACAGGGCCTTTTGTTTTATTTGATGCCTGGCAGTTCCCTACTCTCGCATGGGGAGACCCCACACTACCATCGGCGCTACGGCGTTTCACTTCTGAGTTCGGCATGGGGTCAGGTGGGACCACCGCGCTAGTGCCGCCAGGCAAA
>NZ_JAGETK010000022.1:0-43612 GCF_017573605.1 Salmonella sp. 32070601201500089SM | reverse complement strand
GATTACATCGAAATGTTTTATAACAGTAAGCGTCGGCATGGTTCGAGCGATAAGATGCCACCGACAGAATATGAAAACCGATATTACCGACGACTCGAAAGTGTCTAGATTATCCGTGGCAACTCAAGCAACCATGAAGCGTGGTAGCTCATCGGGTGGAAGGGCTGGCATGTTTTGCTTCTTAGGCTTACTGAAACGCTGAGCGAGATTGTCGGCAGGATTGAACTCTATAAGCTCTTCCGTGGCAGCATAGCGAAAAATTTCATTCAGGCGAGAAATGATGCGGCGTAGAGTTTCAAGTACACCTCGTTGCTCAATTGGGTCTAGATGCTGCTTGAGCATTTTGGGGCGAATCTCTTTGATAGGAACATTACCCAGCGTTGGAAAGATGTTTCTTTCAAGACTACGCCAGATATCGTTAGCGTGGTCTTGCGAGAGTCCTGCTGTCTTCTTCTTCTCTTCTAACCAGCGTTCAGCAACTGCTTGCAATGTATTTTCAGTAGCATCTTTCAGGTCATTAGCCACTTTTTCATTATGAACTTGTGGGTCGATGCCGTTTGCGAGCAGTGACAGGTATTCATCACGCATTGCTCTAGCACGAGCAAGGGTAAGATGAGGGTAGTTTCCTAATTTTGTTTTTGTTCGTTTTTTGGTCGCTGGCACTTGATAGTTGAAATACCACACTTTCTTACCACTGGGCTTAACTCTCAACATCAAGCCATCGCCATCATACAGTGTTATCTCTTTGTTATCGTCTGTTGCCTTGGCCTTCTTGATCTGAGTGTCGTTGAGCTTAGTAACGATTCTTGCCATTTTTTAGTATCCCATTTTTAGTAGCCTGAATGGTCGGGGTACTAAATAGGGTGTCATAACAAGTAGTTTCTAGCAATTCTCAGTAGACTTCACTGGACATGAAAAAGGCCGCAACCCTTGTGAGGTGCGGCCTTGATAGTCTTTAGTAGACTTTACTTTACTAAAAAGTGGTGGAGCTGGCGGGAGTTGAACCCGCGTCCGAAATTCCTACATCCTCGGTACTACATGCTTAGTCAGTCTTTACATTCGCCTGGCACCTGCGGACGGACACGCCACTACCAGACTAGCCTGATTCGTTTTAACGCTTCAACCCCAGGCAGGGCATCCGCGCGATCTCTTTTGGGTTTGACCTCTCTTGATCCCCGTCCTAAGAGCGGAGGCTAGGGAGAGAGGGCTCTAAGCAGGTTATTAAGCTGCTAAAGCGTAGGTTTCGTCGTTTGCGACTATTTTTTTGCGGCTTTTTACGAGGCCAACCGCCCCTCGGCATGCACCTTGGGTTTCGCAAATCCCGTCGAATCCAGAATCAGCCCCAATGTGTAAGGTAAGTATAACAGACTTGTGACACGCGTGACCAGCCCCCGTATCTTCTTATCTTCAACGATTTACCGCTCGCGCAGCGCTTCTTTCGCGCGATTAAACGGTTTGATTAAATAGTCGACAATGGTTTTTTCACCGGTTTTGATATCCACCGTGGCGATCATGCCTGGAACAATCGAAAAACGGCGTCCTGATTTATTTTGTAGATAGTCCTGGTGGGTGCGGATAAACACGCGATAGTAGAAAATTTCCGGTTTCACTTTATCCTGAATGGTGTCCGGTGAAATGGTCTCCACCACGCCGTCAAGCCCGCCGTAAATGGCGTAATCGTAAGCAGTAATTTTAACCAATGCGCGTTGGCCGGGATGAATAAAGGCGATATCACGCGGCGAAAGGCGGGTTTCAATCAGCAGACGATCGTCTACCGGCACTATCTCCATCATCTCGCCGTTAGGCGGGATCACGCCGCCAATCGTCGTGACCTGGATATTTTTAACAATGCCGCGTACCGGCGAACGCACGGTGAGGCGGGTGACGGAATCCTCGCGTCCTTTTAAAATGGCGGAGAGCATATCGACCTCAGCGTTCGCTTTTGATAACGCTTCGCGTGCCTGCACATAATATTGTGAGCGCAGATCGGTAATTTTTAAGCCTAAATCGCTTTTTTGTCGTTGCAGGCGCAGCACTTCAACATGACTGGCCGCGCCGCTTTTCTCCAGCCGCTGGGTAATGGTCAGCTCTTTATTAACCGACGCCAGCGCATCCCGTAGCTCGGCTTCGGTATCGGCCAGTTGCGCGCGGCGGCTTTTATAGAGACGCGTCTCTGCGGCAATCAGGTCCGGCCAGCCGTTCAGCTCAGCGGGGAAGGCGAGAGGTAAGTCGTTGACTTCCGCGGTTAACCGTGCGCTGGAGGCGAGTGAAGCGCGATATTTTGCCGCACTTTCACCCACATTGGACGCCAGACGCGTCGGATCAAGCCGGGCGACAATCTGGTTAGCCTGAACTCTGTCGCCTTCCCGCACCGTCAACTGCGCCAGAATGCCGCCATCCAGCGACTGCAGAACCTGTTCGCGTGAACTGGGGATCACTTTCCCGTTGCCGGTGGAAACCTCATCCAGTCGGCCAAACCACGCCCAGATGCCGAAAATGAGAAATAACAGTGAGCAGATCAGAACAATACGACCCGCGCCGGAAAACGCCCGTTCACGCTGAATATCGGGATCGTCCATCGCGGCATCATGCTGATTGATTTTCATTTTTCCACTCCCGACGGTGACTTTGCATCCGATCCGCGTTAAGCGCCTGCGCTTTTGGCGCATCCATCACCAGTTGTCCTTCTTTCAGGACAACGACACGCTCAACCAGCTCCAGTATTGGTACCCGGTGCGTCGCGACGACCAGGGTTCGATTGCCAAGCCACTGATGTAACCGCTGAATAAACTCTCGTTCCGTATGCTCGTCCAGCGAGGCGCTGGGTTCGTCAAGTAGCACAATATTGGGGGAGCGCAGCAGCATTCTCGCCAGCAACAGGGACTGACGCTGCCCGCCGGACAGGCCGTTACCACCCTCCATAATGGGATGATCCAACCCTTTTGCCAGCCGCCTGACGAAGACGGCGCCGCCGCTGACTTCGAGCGCGTCAAAAATCTGTTCATCGTTGGCGTGCGGCGCGCCGAGCGTCAGGTTCTCTCGTAGGGTGCCGAAGAAAAGCCGCGCGTTCTGGCTAAGAAAGCCGATGTTGCGGCGTAAATCCGCCATATCGATGTGCGACAAGCTGAGATTATCAAGCCGGGCATCTCCCTGAATCATCTCCAGGCCGCCCGCCATCGCCTGTAAAAGTGTGGATTTACCCGCGCCGTTACGCCCCAGTATCGCAATCCGCTCGCCTGGCATGATCTCCAGACGCACGAGGCGCAGCGGTATGCGTTGATCGTCGTTATGGTAACGAAACTGAGCGTTTTCAAAGAGGTAATGCCCGTGGAGGATGTCGCGGTGTATCAGGCTATCGTCATGCTGTGTCTCGGTGGGCAGTTGCATAATGTTGTCGAGACCCATCTTCGCCGCTTTCACCTGCTGCCAGCGCGCCAGCACGCCGCACAGGTTAGCCATTGGCGCGATCATCCGCGAGCCGAGCATCGACGCGGCGACCACGGCGCCGGTAGTCATACTGCCTTCAATGACCATCGGCGCGCCGAACATAATCACTGCGGCATACACCAGACTTTGTACCGACATCCCCCAACTGATAAGCCCTTGCGTGAGTTTGCGGGTGCGTAGACCCGACTCGCCGGTAATACGGATATAGCTATTCCATTGCTGAAGAAAGCGGTTCTCCGCCTGCATCAGTTTAATATCTTCCAGCCCCTGAACGCTTTCGACCAAGACTGCATTGCGTAGCGTCGCTTCGTGGGCGGCCTGGTTGGCGAGGACAGCCAGTTTTTTTTGCAGTGCGACGCCCGGCAGGATCATCAGCAGAGCCGCCACGGGCGCTATCCATGCCAGCGGTGGGGCAATAATCGCCAAGACTATCATAAACAGGAAAAAGAAAGGCAGATCGACAATGGTCGCCAGCGTTGAAGAGGTAATCATCTCGCGGATCTGCTCCAGTTCGCGTAACTGCGAGATAAAACTGCCTGTGGAACGGGGAATAGCGCTGTTGCGCAGCCTTAACGCATGACCGAATACCCGATCGGAAATGCGCATATCGGCGCGTTTACCGAGCACGTCCATAATGTGCGTACGCGCTTCACGCAGCAGAAAACCGAACAGCACCGCTACCAGCACGCCGAAGGAGAGAACGTACAGGGTAGGATATGACTGAGCGGGGATCACCCGATCGTAAACCTGCATAGAGAACACAATCCCGGCCAGCGACAGCACGTTAATCAGAAAGGCGGCGACCATTACCGGTAAATAAGGGCGAATATCCTGCAGAACCAGCTCGCGCATCCAGTCGGGTTTAAAGCGGGAGATATAGCGGTCGACGCGGCTATCCTTGAGCGCCGATAGCGGGCGTAGCGCGGCAACATAGAGGATCTCCGGCAATAACTCGCTGAGCGTCAGGCGGTTACGCTGACCCTCTTCTTCAATCACAAAAACGTCTACCGCCTCTTCGCCATTAACATGTTCGATGACCAATAACTGCCCGTCCCGGAGCTCGACAACCAACGGCAATCGCCACTGACTAAATGCCGTTTTGTCTATGTCCGGCGCATGAAAGGATAAACCCGCCTGCCGCGCGAGCTGCGTTAAGGCGGTCGTTCTGCTTTTACCCCTAAACCACGGGGCGTTGGCCTGAATTGAACCGGGAGAACAGGCAACGCGATAATGACCGGCGACATGGCTGATGGCCTGCGCCCATTGGCTCAGCGCGCGCTCACTGAGTACCTCTTCTACATCGGGGGCGGCGCGGGTCATGGCTGGATCTCCACGGATTGAATGCTGCGATGATTTAACGCGAACGCCTGACGAAGCGCGCCGGTGTTATACAGACAGTTCAGTTGCAACTGATGCAACTGGCTTTCCGTTTGCAGTTCGGCAAAACGCGCCTGGTAAACTTCCTGCTCCGCATTAAGCACGTCGAGCAGCGGGCGGGAACCGAGGTCAAGGTATTGTTGCTGATACAGTTCGCGCGTGCGTTCGCTAAGCTGCTGTTGCCGACGAAGGATTTGTAACGCGCTGGCAAGACTCATTGCCTGGCTGCGCGCCTCTATCAGTTTCTGGCGGACATCAAGCCGGGTGCGCTGAATGGTCGACTGAGCCGCGTCTACCGCATGGCTGGCGGCGTTGCGTCGGGCAGTCAGCCCTCCGCCCTGATAAAGCGGCATCTCAACTTTTACCCAGGTGGAATACTGGGTTTTATCCAGCACTTCATGACTGGGATATTTATCATTAAGATAATGTTGTACAGAAGGTTCGAGCGAAATCGTCGGCGTCATTTGCGCGCTGGCATAGTCCAGATTCGCCCGCGCAACGTTGGCCTGCGCCCAGGCGGCCAGTACCGCGGGCACCAGTCGATCGTCGGGAGTCGCCGTCTCACAGCTGCGAGCGAGTTTCGCCGGGAAGTCATTATTGATGCCGTTAAGCGAATTCCAGCCCAGCCAGCTCATCAGTGAGGCTTTCGCACTATCGAGATTGGCCTGATACTGCGCCAGTTGCGAGCGGGCGGATTCGATTCTGGCTTCGGTTTGCACCACGTCAGATAGCGACGTAGCGCCTTCATCGCTGCGCTGCTGGATAAGTTTACCGATGCCGTCCAGCGCGACGAGCTGTTCTTCCGCCGCTTCTACCATTTGCTGCCAGCTCTGCGTTTGTACAATGGCGTTGGCGGTTTCGTGCGCGACGGTATCAATACTGAGCAACACATTGGCCTGTTGCTGCGCTGCGCCTGCGGTTTCGGCGCGAACCTGGCTTGCCACTTTGCCGAAGTCATAAAGCATTTGCGATACCGACAGCACCAGCGAGGGGCTATACCCGTGATCGGTGTAGGTATTGCTGTACCCATTGTTCACGCCAGCGCTGACTTGCGGATAATATTTCGATTTGGCGACCTCTATTTGTTCATTCTGTGCGAGCAGTTTGCCGATGGCTTCGCGAATAGAAGGATGCCAGTTAACGGCGCGATTGACCGCGTCATTGAGCGTCAGGTTGCCCGGCGCGGCGGCGCTGAGCGGCAACTCAGCGGCGGAGCCATCCAGCGAAGGAAGCATCTGGTCCGTTGCTAATCCTTCGGATGTAATCATTGGCGGCGCTTCTGCGCCCCGGGGCTGGTGATGAAACAAAGCAAATGCCAGTACGATGGCGACAGGCGCGACTCTTCCCATAGTTTATCCCTTTTAAATATCACCGCTTGTTGCCCCGAACGTCGTGGCGTTCGGGGCTTTTTTATCAACCGCCGGTTATCAGGTGGTTGTTCTGCAACAGATCATTTAGCGTGAGCTGCACATTCTCCAGAGTGACAAGGTCGGTTGATTTAAACGCGCTGCCGGCGCCGTCGCGATCGACGGATATCACCGTATTGGCGCCGCTGGTATGAACCTGAACAAAGTTACCCAGCGTCGCCGCCTGGTGATCCCATCCCGTCAGCAGTTCGTGGATATCGATCTTGTCGCCCTGCGCGGTAGAGAAGTTTTGCCAGCGATCGACGCCGTTGCCGCCGGTCGCGTCCGCGCCGTTTAACAGGTGGTAAATCAGCGTATCGCCATAGGCGGAGCCGATGAGAACATCGTTTTGGTTGGTACTGACGATTTGCGGCGCCATATCAATGGTCAATGTGGCGCTATCCGTATGACCCATCTTGTCATCCAGTTGATAGGTAAAGACCTCTTTACTGGTGATGGACGACATCGCGACGCCATTATTCAGGGTGTAGGTGTAAGCGCCATCAAGGTTAATTTGCAATGTGCCGTAATGTCCCTGAATCGTGGCGCTGGTGGTATTCGCCGCGGCGTCCAGCGTGGCGGCGCTGCCGTTATACCCGCTAATGCTCAGGCGGGTATTCACCGTATTAAGCTGATCCATCGCCCCCGCCGCGTCGCTGCCGTCAAAAATATTGCCGAGAACGGTATGCGTTCCGGACGTTTCAAAATTATCCAGATCGACGGTTGTGCCGATGACGCGTGGCGTGATCGTCGCCGCCCCGGCCAGGGTATTGGTACCGGTAAAGTTAAGCGTGTACGTTCCGGCATCCAGCTCCAGGCCGCTCAGGTTGACGGTCACCGTCGCGCTGCCCAGCGTGATATTCGCCACCGGAACGGTTCCGTTGCGTATGACGGTCCCGTTCTCCTGAATGGCCCAGCTAATATTCAGATTACCCAGCGTAATGAGCGTGGAGACATCAAAGACCAGTGACGCGCCTTTAAGTATGGTGCCCGTTGCAACGTCAAAGGTGCCGCTCCCGCTGCCCGATTTGCCGAGTAGCCCCCAACTGGCGCTGCCGACGCTGGAGTCCAGCCAGGCAGCGGTATCCTGAAGCGTGGCGACGCTAAGGGTATCGCTGACATCATTAATCGCATCCAGCGCCCTGGCGGTTGGCGTGATATTGAGCGAGGCCGTATCGGTATCGCCGTTTGGCGCTTTGACCGTATAGATAAAGCTGTCCGGCGTTTTAATGCTGTCGGCGCCGACGCCGTTCTTCAGCGTGTAGGTATAGTTGCCTCTTGCGTCAATGATGAGCGAGCCATACAGCCCGTTTACCTCCGTCGTGCCGGTCGCCGCAATCGCCACGCCGTTTACTTCAGTGAGGAGGGCGCCCGTAGGGGCGACATCATTGGTCAGTACGTTGCCGGTGGTGTTGGCGGTGATACTGTCAACGGCATAGGTGTGGTCCTGGGAAATCGCCAACGTATAGCCAGTGAGGACGCTAATGCCGCTGGCGGTATTCAGCACGAACAAGTATTCGCCGCCAGGCAACGTCAGGGTCAGCGGCTGGGACTGTCCGGCTAACAGCAGGGTGTTAATCCAGCCCTTTTCCACCCGGAACTGCTCATATTGCTGAATGGCATCGTTGAAGCGATAAACGTACAGATCGAACGTGGAAACCAGTGAGACGCCGCCGACGGTTCCCTGTAACGTCATGGTTCGCGTAGCGCCTTCTTCAACGTTAAAGATGATCGGATTAGTCATATCATCAAGCAGATTCGCGTTCAGTACATTACCAAGTCCGACGCTTAATACCGTGACGCCGCTTTGTGTCGAGGGACCGTTGTTGACGTAGCTAACGTGAGTATCAAAGACCAGAGAGGCGTTATTGTCTGTCGCTATCACGCTGCCCGGTACAGGCGCGGGACCCAAATTAATAACCAGTTGCGCGGCGCTGCTACCGACGCCATTCTGGGTGATGGTGTAGGTGAAGCTCTCTTTATGTCCGTATCCCGCCGTGGGCTTAGTCAGCGTGTAGGTGTAACTGCCATCCTGATTAATGTGCAGCGTGCCGTATTGTCCCTGGATATCCACGCCACCCGCGCCGACCGGCGTACTGACGCCGTTGGCGTTGGTGATGGCGGTGACCGTGGTGCCCGTCGGCGCGGTATCATCAGCCATGACGTTGCCGGTACTGATGGTTGGCCCGCTAATAATACCTGCGCTGGTCTGGTGTACATCGACATCCAGGCTGGTATATGACCCGGTGGCGAGCAGACTGGTATTATAAGTGAGTACCCGGTACTGGCCTTCGCCCAGTCCGCTCAGGTTCAGGGTAACGCCGCTCCCGGTCAGGGTAAGCAAATTCGCGAAGTCGCCAACGGCGGTGTTGACGATCGTCGTCCAGGCGCCGAGGCTGGTGTCGTAGCGCTGTACCACAATCTCCTGAGTACTGAGCAGTGAAAGCACGATTCCCGTTGCGGCGGCATCGATGGTGACGTCGCCCGTACCACCTTCAGCAATGGTGAACTCAACCTGAGCGGTATCGTTACCCAAAACCGAGGCGACATTGCCAAGCGCGCCAACCAGCAGCAGGCCGTAATCCGAATAGTTTTGCGTGCTGGTGACGGCGGTCGAGGTCAGATCAAGACTGGTGATGTTATCCCTTGCCGCCAGCGGCAGAACCGGTGCGGTAATGCCTAACGTGCCGGAGGCGTTACCCGCAGCGTCAGTGGCCGTCACGTTAATGAGTTGGCCTTCAATTTGTTTTGTCGGCAAGGTGAGAGACCATGCGCCGTTGCTGCCGGCGGTGGTGGTGAGCGTCACGCCGCCCGCCAGCGTGACGGTTACGGTGCTGTTTGCCTCTGCCTGTCCGGAAAGTGAGCCGCCATCGGCGCTGAGCGTACCTGACGGCGTACCGGGCGCCAGCGTATCGACAATCACCGTCGCGGCGGTGGAGACGCTGCCTGTACCGTTGGCGTTAGTCGCGGTGGCGGTGAAGGCGTGGCTGCCTTCGGTCAAATTGCCTGTCGGGGTAAAGCTCCAGTTTCCGCTGGCGTTCGCCGTGGTGGTGCCGAGCAGCGCCCCGTTGTTATAAATGCTCACCGTGGCGCCCGCCTGAGCGGTACCATTCAATGTGGGTTGTGCGTCATTAGTGACCTGGCCGTTGGCGATAGCGCCGGTATAAATACCCACATCATCTACTACGTTGGTGATGATCGGTGCTTCCGGCACACGCGTATCGGGCGCGGTAAATCCGGCGGCAATGCCTGTGTTGCCTGCTTTATCCTGGGCAAATGCCAGTAGCGGCTGACCATTGGTCTGCGCGGGCGTGAGTGTGGCGGTGAAGCTGCCTGTACCGTCGGTGGTGGCGGTTCCCAGTACCACACCAGTATCAGAGGTAATCGTCACTGTACTGCCTGCTTCCGCGGTGCCCGTCACCCGATTACCGGTAGCATTGATGACCAGGTTGCCGGGCGCGCCGGGCGCAATGGTATCCACGATAATCGTTATCGATGGCGAAGCGGCGCTAACGTTGCCAGCCGCATCGGCGGCGCTAACGCTATAGGCGTGACTTCCCTGGCCGAGCGCGGCGGTTGGCGTCCAGCTCCAGTTGCCGCTGGCATTGGCGTTCACGGTCGCGACCAGCGCGCCATTATCGAAGATGCTTACCGCGCTGTTGGCTTCCGCAGTACCGTTGAGCGTCGGCTGTGTGTCGTTGGTCGATTGTCCATTGCCAATGGCGCCGGTATTGTTCGGGACATCATCAACGATGCTGGTTATAAGCGGAACCGTTGGCGCAAGGGTATCGACCACGATAGTAAAACCGCTGGTGGCCGGGCTAACGTTGCCTGCCGGGTCGGTGGCGGTCACTGTTAATATGCGCGTGCCGTCGTTTAACCCTGTCGTCGGCGTGAAGCTCCACGCGCCGCCCGCGTTAGCCGAGGTGACGCCAAGCAGGGTGTTGCCATCATAGATACTGATCACGCTGCCCGCTTCGGCAGTGCCGTTCAGCGTGGGGCGGTTATCATTGGTTATCTGACCATTAGCGAGATTTCCTGTGACCCCGCCCGCGACGTCATCCACTACGGACGTCAGGATCGGCGTTTGCGGCGCGGTGGTATCGACCGTCAGGGTGAAAGCCGTACTGTTCGGGCTGCTGTTTCCTGCGGCATCGGTGGCGACGGCGGTGATGACGTGCGTTCCGCTTGCCAGCGTTGAGGTGGCGACGCTCCACGCGCCGTCAGGCTGAGCCGTTGTCGTGCCAATGACCGTACCATTTTCATAGAGCGTAATCGTGGCGCCGGCTTCTGCGGTGCCGCTGAAGGTTGGCGTAGGATCGTTGGTATTTTGGCCGTTCGCGATCGTGCCGAGGCCTGGCGCCTGATCGTCACTGACTGATGTGATTACCGGCGTCAGCGGCGGCGTGGTATCGACGACGAAATTAACGCTGTCTGAAACGGGACTGGCGTTGCCTGCGGCATCAACGGCAATGACGGTAATTACATGGTTGCCCGTCGCCAGAGAGGCATCGGGCGTGTAGCGCCAGCTACTGCTATTGTCGGCGGGAATTTCAGCCAGCAGCGTGCCGTTATCGTAGAGACGAATAGCTGTGTTGGCTTCACGGGTGCCGCTAATGACAGGGCGCGCCTCGTCTGTGATCTGTCCTGAACTCAGATTGCCGGTAATGGGGCCCGTACCGTCGTAGACCGTATCAATAACAGGCGCGGCGGGAGCCGTGGTATCAATAGTAAACGAGCGTATTTCGGACGCGGCGCTGGTATTGCCTGCCGCATCGGTTGCTGTCGCCGTCAGGTTCCAGACGCCCGCGCCCAGCGAGGTAGACGGCGTAAAGCTCCAGCTACCGTTGGCCTGAACTTGCGCCGTGCCGACCAGCGCGCTGCCATTATAAATCGAGATGGTTGTACCCGCCTCACCGGTACCCGAGAGTGTTGGTCGGGTTTCGTTCGTCGAGCCGCCGTTGGGGACGATGCCCGTCACCGGCGCCGTATTGTCTGCCACGCTGGCGATAACCGGCGCGGCGGGCGGTGTGGCGTCAATCGTCAGCACAAATCCGCTGGACACCGCGCTGCTATTACCCGCCGGATCGGTGGCGCTAAGGGTGAAAGTGTGGCTACCGTTTGCAAGCGGCGTCTGTGGCGTGAAACTCCACGTGCCGTCGCTATTCACCGTCGTGGTACCGATGGACGCGGGATTACCGTCAAGATAGACATTAATCGTCGCGCCTGCCTCTCCGCGCCCGTTCAGGGTGGGCGTCGCATCGTTCGTTAGCTGCCCGCTAACCAGGTTGCCGGTAATACCGGGCTGGTCATCCACAACGGAGGTGAGAACCGGGATCGCCGGAGGCGTAATATCGACCACGATCGTCCACGGCGCGGAGACCGCGCTGGTATTGTCCGCCGGATCGGTAGCGCTAACCGTCAGATTATGGCTTCCCTCTGACAAATTGCGGGGCACCGGGAAGGTCCAGCTACCGTTTTCGCCTACCTGAGCCGTGCCAAGCGGCGTACCGTTATCAAAAATGGTGATTGTCGCGCCAGGTTCGCCAGTTCCGTTCATTATTGGCTGTCGATCGTCGGTGGATTGCCCCGGTAACACCGGGACGGTCGGTTGATTGTTATCGTCAATCACGGAGGTGATAACCGGCACATCTGGCGCCTGCGCGTCAATGTTCAGCGTAAAGCCGTCCGAAGGCTGGCCGCTATTGCCAGCGGGATCGGTCGCCACGGCGGTAAAGATGTGTGCGATGCTCTCCAGCGGCGCGTTCGGGGTGAAGCGCCAGTTGCCGCTTTGATCTACCGTGGCGGAACCGATTTCTACGCCGTTATCCAGAATGCGGATCGTGGCGCCTGCTTCTCCCGTTCCGTTGAGCGTCGGGCGTGAATCATTGGTGAGCGCGCCGTTATCCAGCGTACCGGTCATGCCGGGGACATCATCCGTTGCGCTGGTAATAACCGGTTGCGCCGGCGCGCTAAGATCGACAGTGATCCCGACCGGTGCGGACAGGCCGCCCGGGCCATTCGCATTGGTTGCCTGGACGGTGAAGTAATGTGTGCTTTCGCTTAATGGCGTCGCGATCTCAAAGATCCAGTTCCCGCTGGCGTCAACGGTGGCAAAGCCTGCCGAATCGCCATCAATGAAAACTTCAACGGTAGAGCCGATATCCGTAGTGCCGCGCAGCGTCGGCGTGGTGTCGTCCGTGGCGCCGCCCGCCGCAATATTCCCCTGTACGCTCCCGATATTATCTTCAATCGCCGTGATGGCCGGGACGGCGGGCAGACCGCTGTCGGAAGCGGGAAAATTCGTAGCTGGGCCGTTATTCCCCGCGCGATCGATAGCAATTGCCGTCAGCGTACCGCCATCGGTTTGCGCCGGACTGAGCGTAACGACGAATTCACCGGTGCCATTAGCGACAGCGCTGCCGACCAGGGTGCCATCGATATGATGAATTTCAACGGTAGCGTAAGGGTCGGCAAGTCCGGCGACGCGCGTGCCATCGTCATCCACCGTCTGGATCGTTGGCGCGGGCGGGGCAGTGATATCCACGGTAATAGTGATCGGCTGGGTTTGCGCCGTGGTATTTCCAGCATCGTCAGTCGCGCTGAAGGTTAGCGCATGGCTGGCTTCTGATAATTCGGGCGTATTGAATGTCCAGACCCCGTCGGTGACGAGCGCCGTCCCTATTGCCACGCCATTGTCGTAAATCGTGACGGTGCTGCCGTTTTCGCCGCTGCCGTTAATAGTCAGCGTCCGATCGTTAGTAAAGGCGCCATCGGTTAATGGCCCGGTCACTGGTGCAACATCGTCGAGGATCTCATTGACGACGGGCGGCTGCAACGGAACGGTGTCGACGGTGAAGGTAAAGCTGTTCGATACGCCGCTGCTGTTTCCGGCGGCATCGGCGGCAATGGCGGTCAGGGTGTAGACGCCATCCGGCAACGCGCTGGTCACCGGCAGCGTCCAGGTACCGGTCTCATCGACGGTGACTACGCCCACGACACTACTGCCGTTATAGAGCGTGATCACGCTGCCGATGTCGCCAGTGCCGTGAATGACCGGTGTATTGTCGTCAGTGGTTGCGCCGCTGACAATAGTATCCTGGACTTCGCCGACGTTATCTTCGGCAAAAGTGATAACCGGATTGGCGGGCGCAGTGGTGTCTAGCGTAAAAGTGACTGAGGCGGAAGGTGGACTGATATTGCCCGCTCTATCGGTTTCCGTGACGGTAATGGTATAGGTTTCTGGCGTCAGTGCCGCAGGCGTAAAGTTCCAGCTACCGTTATCGCCTACCGTTGTGCGACCAATTTCACTGCCATTATTGTAGAGAATTATCGTGCTGCCGATCTCTCCCGTGCCGCTGAAGGTCGGCGTGGTATCGTTCGTTGCGCCATTATTGCCGATGTTGCCGATAACCGGCGCGACGTTATCGCTGATCAGCGGCGCGTCAGGCTGCGCTGGAGGCTGGGTATCAAGGGTAACGGAGAAAACGCTGGAGGTGGGGCTACTATTGCCTGCGGCATCCGTGGCGGTGGCCGTCAGGATGTTTAATCCTTCGCTCAGATTACGGGTTAGCGGATAGGTCCAGCTACCCTGTGGATTGACCTGGACGGTAGCCAGTTCTACGCCGTTATTGTACAGGGTGATGATGGCGCCGGGTTCGCCGGTGCCGCTGAGGGTCGGCATACGCTGATTGGTAATACTGCCGTTTGCCAGTAGCACCTCGCCTTCTCCGCCGGTGATGGCGGCTGACACGATCTGCGGCGCATCCGGCGCCTGGGTATCGACGCGCAGGGTAAAGCTGAGGGATTCGGGACTTTCGTTCCCCGCCGGATCGTTGGCGCGAGCGGTCAGAAGGTGGTCGCCGTCGCCCAGCGCGGCAGGCGGCGTAAACTGCCAGCGCCCGTCCGTGCCGACCAGCGCCTGACCTATGGCATTGCCGTTATCGTAAAGGATGATTGTGTCGCCTGCGGTGCCGCTACCGCTCAACCGGGGCTGGGATTCCTGGGTAATCTGATTGGTATCAATCGTATTTCCGTCGCCGTCAGCTACGCCGATAACGCCGGGGGCGGCAGGGGCCTGGGTATCAATGGTAATCGTAAAATCGGTCGAAAAAGGCGTGGTGTTGCCGTTACTGTCGCTGGCCGTCACGGTAAAGGTGTAGGTGTCGTCCGCCAGTGGCGAGGCCGTGGTGTAGGCGTAGCTCCAGACGCCGGAATTACCGACGATAATATCTGCTATCCGGGCGCCATTCTGATACAGGTGTACTGTGGAACCCGGTTCACCTGTACCGTTAATCGTTGGCGTGCTGTCGTTAGTGAGCCCCAGATGCGCGACGCTACCGAGAATACCTGGCGCATCATCTGTAATGAAGGTGATTACCGGTTGCTGCGGCGATTGCGTATCGACCACCAGGTCGAATGACGCGGCCTGACTGGCATTGCCTTTAGCGTCGGTTGCGATTACGGTCAGTCGATGCGCGCCTTCACCTAAATTTTGCGACGGCGTAAACGTCCAGCCGCCGTTGGGCTGTAGCGTGGCGAGTCCCAGCGAAACGCCGTTATCAAAGACTTCGACACGCGCGCCAGCCTCCGCCGTACCGCTAAGGGTGGGACGGTTGTCGTTGGTGGTTTGTCCGTTCACCAGCGGCCCGGTGAAGCTTTCAACATCGTCCAACACCTGAGTGATAATGGGCTTATCCGGGGCGGTGATATCGGGCGCTTGCGCTGTGGTTGGCGGGCTGACATTGTTGGCGCTGTCGGTGGCGGTGACGGTAACCTGTTCGCCGTTGGTCTGTGCGGGGACGAGGGGAAGGGTAAAATGACCTTCGCCATCTGCTTTGCCGCTGCCAAGCGGCTTGCCGTCCGGCGTGGCGATCGTGATGGCGCTACCCGGTTCGGCGGTGCCGCTGATACTGGTGCCATCCTCACTAATTACCACGTTTTTCGGCATTTCCGGCGCGGTACTGTCCGGCGCGATAACCGTCGCGGCGGCGCTTTCGTTTTTCGCGACATCGGTGGCGGTAGCGATAAGCGCCTGGCCGTTAGTCTGCGCCGTATTCAGCGGAACGATAAATTGTCCGTTGCCATTAGCGACGGCGCTGCCAAGTACGGTGTTGCTACTGTCGCGGATAGTGACCGTTGCCCCGGCTTCCGCCTGACCGCTTACGGACAGACCGTCGGTCGCCACGGTAAGACCGTCCGGTGCCGCAGGCGCAGTTTTATCCGGCGCGTTCAGCGTTTCTACCGGACCGCTATTCGTGGCTTTATCGGTAACGCTAATGCTTAATGTTTCGCCGTTAATTTTCGCCGGGCTAATACCTATTGAGAAGGTACCGTCGTCGCCTGCCGTTCCACTACCGAGCGTATTTCCCAGGCTGTCTTTGATAACCACAGTACTGCCAGCTTCCGTAGTGCCGGTGAGTCTGTCGCCGACGTCGCTAACCGCCAGGCCTTCCAGCACCGGCGGCTGCGTGTCGATATCAATGGTAAAGGAGACGGACTGCCCGCTGGTGCCGCGATCGTTGGTCGCGGTAGCGGTAAAGACATGGTCGCCATCGGCAAGCGCCAGCGAGGGGGTAAAGCTCCATTTGCCGTCAGCGTCAGCGACAATGGGCGGAAAGGTCGCTACAGGAAAGCCATTATCGTTAATCGATATCGTACTGCCTGGTTCAGCAGTACCGCTGAGGGTTGGGCGGTTATCATCTGTGGCATCGCCATTTTTCAGCAGCCCGGTAACGGCGCCAGCGTCATCCGTCACGGTAAGGATAGTCGGCTGGGCAGGATACTGTGAGTCAGAAGCGGTAAACTCCGTGGCGGGGCCGATGTTACCGACGGCGTCCTGAATACGCGCTTCCAGACGCTCGCCGTGGGTCTGAGCCGGATTCAGCGTGATGCTGAAGTGGTTATTTTCTCCGGTAATCGTGGAGCCCAGGTAATTTCCCGCCGGGTCATAGATCGACACAGTACTGCCAGCTTCAGCGGTGCCGCTAACGGTTGTGCCGTCTTTCGCAACATTATCAATGATAGCGGCGTCAGGCGGTGTGGTGTCCACAATGATAGTAGGCGTTGTCGTCACGCGGCTCGTGTTTCCGGCTTTGTCGCTTTGTTCGACGGTAAAGGTATGTTCGCCATCGCTTAACGGCGTAGTCGGCGTAAAGGTCCAGCGTCCATTTTCGTCTACGGTAGCGCTGCCGATAACGGTTGAACCTTCTTTAATCGTGATGGTATTGCCTGCCTCTCCCTGCCCGGAAAATAGCGGTTTTGCCTCGTCAGTCCGGTCATTATTCTGTAGAGGCCCGGTGAGCAAACCGGTGTTATCGGCAATCAGTTCAACGCGTGGGGCATCGGGGCTGAGTGTGTCGATAGTCAGCGTAAAGCGGGCTGATTCGCTACTTTCGCCTTTAACGTTAGTCGCAATGGCGGTGAAATGATTTTCCCCATCCGCTAGCGCGCTGGTAATGGCAAAACGCCAGTTTCCGCTGGTATCAACCGTTGTGGAGCCTATTTCCTGACCATTGGCGTAAATATGGATGACTGTGCCTGCGCTGCCGGTGCCCTCCAGAGTGGGGGTACTGTCGTTCGTAAACTGATTATTGCTCAGCGTGCCGGTGAGGGGAGCGGCATCATCGATAGCGGCGGTGATAACCGGTGTATCGGGGAGAGGAATGTTGGGCGCATCAATGGTTGCGGATGGGCCGGTATTGCCGGCATCGTCAGTCGCGGTCACGGTAAGTTGTTCGCCGCTAATCTGTGGCGCTGTCAGATCAATACTAAATTTACCGTCGCTATCCGCTTTGCCCTCGCCAACGACGTTGCCTGAGGGATCTTTGATGGTAATGGTACTGCCCGCTTCGGCTTGCCCGCTTACCGTTTTTCCGTCCGCTGAAATCAATAATTCGCCGGGAGCGAGAGGCGGGGTAGTATCTACAGGATTACTGCTACCTGGAGTATTGCCGTTGGGGGTACTGCCGCCGGGATTGCTGTTATCAGGGGGATTACCGTCAGGATTGGTGTTATCGGGGGGCGGATTATCGCCATCCGAATGATGGTGGGAATCGCCGCCGCCGGAAGACGCGATAGCGGCAATGCCGCCAGCCGCCACCGCGCCAGCCAGTACCCACGGCCAAACGGCGCCGCCTGCTTCATGGGAAGCGCCAGAAGTGACCAGCAGCTCATTAATATCAGCGATTTGTTCAAAATGTAGCCCGGCTTGCGGATTTTCTACCCACCATAACGTGCCATCGTTTTCCGCCAGTACTAACTGGCTTGCGCCCAGATCGTTGGTAACGTAAAAGTTTTTAATCGTGATCGTTTCGCCGGAATGGAGCCTCACCACCAGATCCTGATTAATGCGCGTAAGTTGACTAATTTCCTCCCGGGCCACTGATAATTTAACAATTGACGGGGCGTTAAGAGTGACCGCTGAGGATTCCACAGTGGTGGAGACGCCAGTCAATTTCGAAACCACGGCGAGTAGACGCATAAATCAGCTCCTGATGGATTTGCTCTGTGTATTAATTAACGGGCACAACGTTCAGGGCAAAATGCGTAGACGAGCCTTCCCGTTCATCGTGAGAGATGAATTTCCGTAGCCATATTCTTTTTTATGAGCGTAGGTGGAGGTCTGGTTTTCTCGCCGAATAACCCTTTGTTTTTTGTGCCTGACTAGTGCTTTCGTATTAGATGATATAGTCAGAAAAAAATCTTTCTGCAAATTAAGATCTATTGATAAAGGTGTTAGTGCGTCTGAAATATAACGGAGTTTGTGTTAAGGAGATGTAGGGTGGGCTAACAATACATGATAATTTTTTATTTATCTTTATGTTTTATAATGAATTTTAATTTTTTCTTCTTTTTCTCTTTTAACATAAAAACAATACTTTTTGTGAAGGTATTCAGCAATATTAAATTTTATAAAAATCATTTGAAGTATTGTGTTATTAGACTATAAAAATTTTTAAACAAAGAATATATTCTTGTTGTGGTGTGGTATTTATTGCTATTGATAAGCGTCAGACACAGAGAATATATTTTCGAGGCATGCATGAGATATGAATATTGACCAGCTTCATACTGAGAAGCTGGTCACAAAAATGTCTATTATCGGCCTGCATTTTTCATAATGCGTGCTTTATCCAGTTGCCACTCACGTTCTTTAAGATCGGAACGTTTATCATGTTGTTTTTTACCTTTCGCCACGCCGATCTTCACTTTGCACCAGGCATTTTTCCAGTACAGAGAAAGCGCGACGACAGTATAACCTTCACGATTAATACGGCCATACAGTGAATCAAGCTCACGCTGATTTAACAACAGTTTGCGGGTTCGGGTTGGGTCGCATACGACATGTGTCGAGGCGACCGCCATCGGCGTAAAGTTTGCGCCAAACAGCCAGGCCTCGCCATCTTTGAGGATAACGTAACTGTCGCCGATATTGGCTTTTCCTGCGCGCAGAGATTTTACTTCCCAGCCTTGCAGGGCGAGACCAGCCTCGAACTCTTCTTCGATAAAGTATTCGTGCCGGGCGCGCTTATTCAGCGCGATGGTGGCTGAGCCCGGTTTATGTGCTTTTTTCTTCGTCATAAGTGTCGTGAATTCATAGGTAATCTGATATCGAAAACACCCCATTACGTCCTGATGAGGTGCAAAAATCTATCTTAGCATGAGTTGGGCTATGCACGCACAATTAAGGCATGACGGTTGGGGACAGCATTTTTTTTACTCGCTGATAAGTGGTATTATTTACACGATTTATGTTGATGGGAATTGCTATGCCTCAGATTAGTCGGACTGCTTTAGTCCCCTACAGTGCGGAACAGATGTATCAGTTAGTGAATGACGTGCAATCGTATCCCCAGTTTTTGCCTGGGTGTGTTGGTAGTCGCGTCCTGGAGTCATCGCCAGCACAGATGACGGCGGCTGTTGACGTGTCGAAGGCGGGTATCAGCAAGACGTTTACGACGCGTAATCAGCTAACGCGTAACCAGAGCATTCTGATGCATCTGGTGGATGGCCCCTTTAAAAAGCTGATCGGCGGCTGGAAATTTACCCCGCTCAGCCCCGAGGCGTGCCGCATTGAGTTTCAGCTTGATTTTGAGTTTACCAATAAACTCATTGAGCTGGCGTTTGGTCGTATATTCAAAGAGTTAGCGTCCAACATGGTGCAGGCGTTTACGGTTCGCGCCAAAGAGGTTTACCGTGCCGGATAAACTTGTGGTTGAAGTGGCTTATGCGCTGCCGGAAAAGCAGTATTTGCAGCGCGTAACGCTGGAGGAGGGCGCGACGGTCGAAGAGGCGATTCGCGCTTCCGGCTTGCTGGAATTGCGCACGGATATCGATCTGGCGAAAAATAAAGTAGGTATCTACAGTCGTCCGGTAAAACTCACCGATACGGTGCAGGATGGCGATCGGGTTGAAATTTACCGTCCCTTAATCGCCGATCCAAAAGCATTACGCCGCCAGCGTGCCGAAAAATCGGCTGGCAGATAATTAGCCTCTTTTGCCGGATAACGGTGTGAAAGCCGTACCACACCTGAAGCACAGGCGTGCCTGTAAGCCAGATAAACGTAGCGCCATCAGGCAAATTCGTACCAAATGGCGGGGGAGAGGTTTGCAGGCCTGATGAACGTAACCTCATCAGGCGGTATCACAAAATTACTTCGTCAACGCCGGTTTGTTATCAATATTGGTTAACACGCCGCTGCTGTTAAAGGTGAGCGTCAGAGTCTGCTGCGTCACGTTCTCATGTCCTGGCTGCTGGCGGAAGACATAAAACCAGGTGTTCGTACCAAAAGGATCGGTCATCATCGGCGTGCCTAAAGCATACGCAACCTGTTGTTGCGTCATACCAACACGCACTTTGGCGACATCCGTAGGTGTAAGATAGTTCCCCTGATTGATGTCAGGTCGGTAAACCACTCGCTCCAGAGTGGAACAGCCTGCGGTCAACATCAGGAGTACTGCTGCGGCAGCAGTCAGCGTTTTACAGCGCATAGTGATTGGGTTCCTTTTCGGGCCTGAGCAGTACGTGGCTCATATTAATATGCCGATGATAATAGACCTTTCATCACTTTAAAACCTTTTGCTGTCGGGTCTTACGGCGTTTTTGTTGTGAACTCAGACCTTCGGGAGATAAAAAAGTTTACGCCGCCAGCAGTTCTTTTGCGTTTGCCAGCGTATTACGCGTAACTTCACTTCCTCCCAACAGGCGGGCCAGTTCCTGTAAACGCGCACGTTTATCCAAAGGTTGCATATGGGTTTCGGTCATTGCCCCGTCTGTTTCTTTACTGACAAAGAAGTGCTGGTGACCGCACCCGGCTACCTGTGGCAGGTGAGTGACGCACATCACCTGAGTGGATTCGCCAAGCTGACGCAGGAGTTTACCGACCACGGCGGCGGTTGGGCCGCTGATGCCAACATCGACCTCGTCAAAAATTAGCGCCGGCGTTTCCATTTTGCGCGCGGTAATCACCTGAATAGCCAGCGCAATGCGCGACAGTTCACCGCCAGACGCGACTTTAGCGATAGGCTGCAGCGGCTGACCCGGGTTTGTCGTCACTTTAAACTCCACGCGATCGGCGCCGTCGTTGCTCAGATGATGCTCATCAAATTTCACGTCGATAGTAAACAGACCGTGCGGCATCGAAAGTAAATGCATACTTTCAGTGATCAACTGCCCCAGCTCTTGGGCGTAAAACTGACGCTGTTGATGCAGCGCTTGCGCCGTTTCCAGCGCTTGTTGGTGATGCTTATTAACCGCCAGCGTTAGCGTTTCCAGCGAATCGGCCTGATCGTCGAGCTGCTGCTGTTCTTCGAGCAGTGACTGATAAAGCTGCGGCAGCGCTTCCGGGCTGACGTGATGTTTTCGCGCCAGCGAAATTTGTTTAGCGATGCGCTGTTCAAGCTCAAACAGGCGATTGGGGTCTAAATCCAGACGCTCGCAATAGTGGCGTAATTCATCGCTGGCTTCGGTGAGTTGGATAGTGGCTTCTTCCAGCATATCTAGGATGCCGGAAAGCTTGCTGTCCATACCTACCAGCTCGCTAACCAGTTGTTTTGCGCTATATAACTGGCTTTGCAGGTTAACGTCTTCGCCGTCCGCGAGTAGCGCCAGAGCGTTCTGGCTGGTCGTAAGCAACTGCCCGCTGTTGGCCAGCCGTTTGTACTCTTCGTCAATTTGCTCGAATTCGCCGGCCTGCGGATTAAAGTCGTTCAACTCTTTTAACTGATATTGCAGCAGTTCCGCGCGCGCGGCGCGTTCCTGGCTTTGTTGCTGGTGATGGGCGAGATCGCGGCAGCTTTGATGCCATAATTGGTAGCGAGCAGCCATCTGCTGCGCTAAAGCGGCTTCGTTGGCATAGCTATCCAGCAGCGATTTTTGCTGTTCGGGTTTGGTAAGCTGCTGGTGCGCATGTTGGCCGTGAATTTGAATCAGCAACTGACCGAGCTCGCGCAATTGAGACAGGGGCACAGCGGTGCCGTTAATAAAGCCCCGTGAGCGGCCATCGCTGCTGATAACGCGGCGAAGTAAGCATTCGCGACCTTCTTCAAGCTGGTTTTCTTCCAGCCAGCGCAATGCCGCAGGCGTGTCTTTCAGCGCAAAGCGGGCACACAAATCGGCACGGGTCGCTCCGGTACGGACCATATCGGCCTCAGCGCGACCGCCCAGACACAGACCCAGGGCATCAATCGCAATAGATTTACCCGCGCCGGTTTCACCAGTAATGACGGTCATTCCGCTCTGAAAATCGATCTCAAGCTCACGAACGATAGCAAAATTGCTGATGGTCAGTTGCGCCAACATAGCTGTTTTCCTGTATGAAAAACCATGACTGTAATTAAATACAGTATAAACTGGTTTTTTATACAGTAAAGAGGCTAACGTAAAATTAGAATAATTTTTTTGACCAACCGAGTTTTGTGCTTAATGTATTGAAATAGCTATAGTCTTTGGGATGTATCAGGTTGAGATGGTAGTCGCAGCGGCGAATCAGCACATCTTCTCCTTCCTGAATAGGCAGCGCTATCTGGCTGTCGCAGCTAATTTCCAGATCGCTACGGCGATGCGAAAAACGCAGACGAATCGTGCTACTGCTGTTAATGACTAACGGGCGCGCCGACAAGGTATGCGGGAACATCGGCACCAGGGTGATGGCATCCAGTGAAGGGGTCAGAATAGGGCCGCCTGCGGAGAGCGAATAGGCGGTGGAGCCGGTCGGCGTAGAAATGATCAGACCATCAGAGCGCTGTGAAAAAGCGAAGGTTTCATCAATATAAACCTCGAATTCGATCATATGCGCCACTTTTCCCGGATGCAGCACTACTTCATTAATGGCTGTGCTGATACGCTTCTGGCGGTCCTGTTGGCAGACCTGCGCTTCCAGCAGAAAACGTTTTTCGGAGATATAGCGCCCTTCCAGCACATCAGATAATTGTTGCAGGGCGTTGTCCGGATCGAGATCGGTCAGGAAGCCAAGATTACCGCGGTTAATGCCAATCACATTGATGTCATAACGCGCCAGCGTACGCGCTGCGCCAAGCATATTGCCGTCGCCGCCCACAACTACCGCCAGATCCGCCTGTTGACCAATTTCCGCCAGCGTGCCGGTTGGCACATTTTTTAGCTGTAATTCGTGGGCGATTTGTTGCTCCACAATGACCTCATAACCCTGAGCGCATAGCCAACGGTAGAGCATTTCATGTGTCGTGAGTGCGGTGGGATGACGCGGATGCCCCACAATGCCGATACACTTGAAATGATTATTCATTTTTCTGAGGTCCTTGTAGCGAAGATTGATGACAATGTGAGTACTTCCCTTGAAACCCTGAATCTGATCCCCATAATAAGCGAAGTTAGCGAGATGAATGCGAAAAAAAACGCGGAGAAATTCATGAGTAGTAAAGAACAGAAAACGCCTGAGGGGCAAGCCCCGGAAGAAATTATCATGGATCAGCACGAAGAGGTTGAGGCAGTTGAACCAAACGATTCTGCTGAGCAGGTGGATCCGCGCGATGAAAAAATTGCGAATCTGGAAGTTCAGCTTGCAGAAGCCCAGACTCGCGAACGCGACACCGTGTTGCGCATCAAAGCGGAAATGGAAAACCTGCGCCGTCGTACTGAACAGGATATCGAAAAAGCGCATAAATTCGCTCTCGAGAAGTTCGTCAACGAATTGCTGCCGGTCATCGATAGCCTGGATCGCGCGCTGGAAGTCGCAGACAAAGCCAATCCGGATATGGCGGCAATGGTCGAAGGGATTGAGCTGACGCTGAAGTCTATGCTGGATGTGGTGCGTAAGTTCGGCGTGGAAGTGATTGCTGAGACCAACGTGCCGCTGGACCCGAACGTGCATCAGGCGATTGCGATGGTGGAGTCGGAAGAGGTTCCGGCAGGCAATGTGCTGGGTATTATGCAGAAAGGCTATACGCTGAACGGTCGTACCATTCGCGCGGCGATGGTGACTGTAGCGAAGGCGAAGTAAAAGTCTGATGGCCGATGTAAAGTCGGCCATTTTTTTAGCTTAAAAAATCCTGCACTTCCAGCCACGGCGTGTTGAAATCCTCTATTTTTTTATATTCGCTCATTGGCAGAACGACCACATTATAGGTGTCAGATCCTTCATTCAGATCAAAAATCTGGAAGCCCCTCTTATTGAGTTCGGTCTGGATGCGTTCAAAGATCTCGTCAAGGTAACGGTCTCCGGCTTCACAGACATCGGAGATTTCATCCTCTTGGGTTATTTCGACAAGAAGACTCCTTAATTCCTCAGAGGCCGTCAGGTTTTTTGTGAGTTCATAAAAGCGATCTGCAGCAAAATTAGCCAGTTCGCCTTCTTCATCTTCACCTTTCCAGTCAACGAGGTGAATAAATCCTTCGCCGCGTAGAACTTGTAAAAATGCCTGTGCCAGCTCGTTATTTCCGAGATCGCCACCGCTACAATCCAGGACGTCCTGCAACCCATATTCGTCTTCAAAGATTTCAGGTTGCGTCGAAAGTTGAGAGAAAATAGTGGGCCATAAGGTTGGGTTGTGCGATAAAAAAACGTTAGCGACGACGTTGAGGTCGTCTGCAAAATTCTTATCCCATTCAATTACATAATCTTCTGACATAACATCAATATCCTTTCTGAATGCCTGAAAAGACATTATTGCATTGTTAAGTAAATGGCAGGAATTGATGGAATCTTAAAAGACGGCGATAAAAAGGCGAACCGGAGTTCGCCATTGTGTTACTCCGCCACACTCTCGCGCAGCGGCTTTACCGGTACAACCTTTACCTGCTTAATCATATTTTCCTGTACATCGAGAATATCGATATCGTACTGCTCAATGCGCACGCGCGTGCCAGCAACCGGAATTTCCTCCAGCGCCTCCAGAATCACCCCGTTGACGGTGCGCGCGTCATCTTCCGGCAGGTGCCAGTTAAACGCTTTATTGATTTCCCGGACGTTGGCGGTACCGTCAATAATGACCGAACCGTCGTTTTGCGGCGTGACCTCTTCCGCCAGTGTGGGCGACATCGATGTGGTGAAGTCGCCAACGATCTCTTCGAGAATATCTTCCACGGTGACCAGCCCCTGGATATCGCCATATTCGTTGACGACCAGTCCGACTTTCTTTTTATTGCGCTGAAATTTAATCAGTTGCGTACTGAGCGGCGTACCTTCCGGGACGTAATAGATTTCATCGGCGGCGCGCAGCATCATCTCTTTGGTGAACTCTTTTTTCTCGGCCATTAACCGCCAGGCTTCACGCACGCGCAGCATACTGATGGCGTCATCCAGCGAATCGCGATAGAGCACAATGCGTCCGTGCGGCGAGTGGGTAAGCTGCCGCTCGATAGACTTCCAGTCGTCATTGATATCGATTCCGATAATTTCATTACGCGGCACCATGATGTCATCCACGCTGACCTTTTCCAGATCGAGAACCGACAGCAGCATATCCTGATTGCGGCGAGAGATTTGCGAACGGGATTCATGCACGATAGTGCGTAATTCCTCTTTGCTTAACGACCCGCTGACCACGATGTCCGTTTTAATTCCCATCAGACGCATCAGCAGGCGGGTGATGGTGTTAAGTAACCACACCAGCGGCATCATCAGTATCTGTAACGGTGCCAGCAGGAAGCTGCTGGGATAGGCCACTTTTTCCGGATAGAGCGCGGCGATAGTCTTGGGCAGGACTTCGGCAAAAACTAACACGACAAACGTCAGTACCCCGGTGGCGATAGCCACGCCAGCGTCGCCGTAAAGCCGCATACCCACAATCGTGCCGAGCGCCGAGGCAAGAATGTTGACCAGGTTATTGCCGATCAGCACCAGGCTTATCAGTCGGTCGGGTTTACGCAGTAATTTTTCTACCCGTTTTGCCGAGCGATTACCTTGCTTCGCCATATGGCGTAAACGGTAACGGTTTAGCGTCATCATTCCAGTTTCGGAACCGGAAAAATAGGCCGAGATGACCACCATGATGATTAATATGATAATCAGCGTGGTGGTGGAGATGTGTTCCAGGGGAAACTCCTTTAAAAGCTTAGCTTACAAATTGCTGTAATATGCGGCTACCAAAATAGGCCAGCGTCAGAATACCCGCGCCTGCGACGTTAAACCACACGACCCGCCGACCCCGCCAGCCCTCATGGTAATGCCCCCACAGCAGAACGATATAGACAAACCATGCCACAATAGAGAGCACGGCTTTATCAATATTTTCAGTACTGAACAGGTTATGCATGTAAAACAGGCCGGTACACAGAGTAAGGGTCAGCAGTACGACGCCAATCTGCGTAATATGAAACATTTTGCGCTCAATGCTCATCAATGGCGGCATTTCATTACTAAACGCCAGCTTTTTGTTCTTCAACTGATAGTCGATCCACGCCAGCTGTAGCGCATACAGCGCGGCGATTATCAGCGTCGCGTAAGAGAAAAGCGACAGACCGATGTGCACCATCATGCCTGGGGTCGCTTCCAGATGCGTAATATATTCATTAGGCATAAACGTGGCGAAGGCCAGGTTAATCAGCGCAAAAGCATAGACAATGGGCAGAAGTAGCCAGCCGCGATTACGCGACGCGACAATGGTCATCACCGTGCAGATCATCAGGCTGACCAGCGAACCGACATTCAGCAGGCTCAGGTTTTGTCCACTGTCGCCGCCGGGCAGAATACGCGATTCCAGCGCGACAGCATGGCACACCAGCGCGATGACCGCAGAAAGAATAGCCATACGCCGCCAGCCGCTGTTTTTTTGCAACAGTCCGGGAACGATCAGCGCGAGGCTGAAGGAGTAGGCGACAAGGGCAAGTAAAGCAAAAACGGGCATAGTTGTGTCGACAGTTGACCAGTGAGAAAGAGAAGCAGTATAGCGTTACGTGACCGCAGCTCCAACCGTTGCATAACAACAAAGACGGCTTCATGGTATACTGTGGCGAAATTCTGTAACTGTGTCGCTGCGGCGACCAACCGTTTCCACCCCAGGCGAGAGACAATGTTTGATAATTTAACCGATCGTTTGTCGCGCACGCTGCGCAATATCAGTGGCCGTGGGCGCCTTACTGAAGACAACGTTAAAGAGACGCTGCGCGAAGTGCGCATGGCGCTGCTGGAGGCTGACGTTGCGCTGCCGGTAGTGCGTGAGTTCATCAATCGCGTAAAAGAGAAAGCGGTTGGTCATGAAGTTAACAAGAGCCTGACCCCAGGGCAGGAGTTCGTCAAGATTGTCCGTAGCGAACTGGTTGCGGCGATGGGCGAAGAGAACCAGACGCTGAATTTAGCTGCGCAGCCGCCAGCCGTAGTATTGATGGCGGGTCTGCAGGGGGCGGGTAAAACCACCAGCGTCGGTAAGCTGGGGAAATTCTTGCGCGAGAAGCACAAGAAGAAAGTGCTGGTCGTCTCTGCCGACGTCTATCGCCCGGCGGCGATCAAACAGCTCGAAACGCTGGCTGAGCAGGTTGGCGTGGATTTCTTCCCGTCTGATGTCGGCCAGAAACCGGTTGATATCGTCAACGCCGCGCTGAAAGAAGCGAAGCTCAAATTCTACGACGTGCTGCTGGTGGATACCGCCGGTCGTCTGCACGTTGACGAAGCGATGATGGACGAAATCAAACAGGTCCACGCTTCTATCAAGCCAGTAGAAACGCTGTTTGTCGTCGATGCGATGACCGGTCAGGATGCGGCGAATACCGCAAAAGCCTTTAACGAAGCGTTGCCGCTGACCGGCGTGGTGCTGACCAAAGTTGATGGTGATGCGCGTGGCGGTGCGGCGCTCTCTATTCGTCATATCACCGGCAAGCCGATTAAATTCCTCGGTGTCGGCGAGAAAACCGACGCGCTGGAGCCGTTCCATCCGGATCGTATCGCCTCGCGTATTCTCGGCATGGGCGACGTACTGTCTCTTATCGAAGATATCGAAAGCAAAGTTGACCGCGCACAGGCTGAGAAGCTGGCGACCAAACTGAAGAAAGGCGACGGTTTCGACCTGAACGACTTCCTGGAACAGCTCAAACAGATGAAAAACATGGGCGGTATGGCCAGTCTGATGGGCAAATTACCGGGCATGGGGCAGATTCCGGACAACGTTAAATCGCAGATGGATGACAAGGTGCTGGTGCGTATGGAAGCGATCATCAATTCGATGACGCTGAAAGAGCGCGCGAAGCCGGAAATCATCAAAGGTTCCCGCAAGCGTCGTATCGCGCAGGGCTGTGGGATGCAGGTGCAGGACGTTAACCGCCTTCTGAAACAGTTCGACGACATGCAGCGCATGATGAAGAAGATGAAGAAGGGCGGGATGGCGAAGATGATGCGGAGTATGAAGGGGATGATGCCGCCAGGCTTCCCGGGTCGCTAATTTCCCGGCCTGGCTCACTTGCTATTTCGGCACCGGGGTGTGCTCGCCATCCTCACGTACTGCGTGTACTCTGCGGTGGCTGCGCGCACGCCGGTACCGAACTCGCTGCGCCGCCGACGGCCTTCTACAGCAGAGTTATTAACTGTTGATTGCAATTCTCCCAGAAATCAGTAAAATTTTCGGGCTTTTAATATGACGCCGGGCTCCGTTCCTCGATGGGGCCCGGTTGTTTTATTCACACAAGAGGATGTTATGGTAACTATTCGTTTAGCTCGTCACGGCGCTAAAAAGCGTCCGTTCTACCAGGTTGTTGTCACCGACAGCCGTAATGCACGCAACGGTCGCTTCATTGAGCGCGTTGGTTTCTTCAACCCAATCGCTAGCGAAAAAGAAGAAGGCACCCGCCTGGATCTGGATCGCATCGCTCACTGGGTTGGCCAGGGCGCAACCATTTCCGATCGCGTTGCGGCGCTGATCAAAGAAGTAAAAAAAGCAGCTTAATCTGTCACGGTGGTCATGATGAGCAAGCAACTCGCCGCACAAGTACCCGCTGAACCGGTTGTACTGGGGAAAATGGGTTCTTCATACGGTATCCGTGGTTGGCTCAGAGTGTTTTCCTCCACTGAAGACGCCGAAAGCATTTTTGACTATCAGCCCTGGTTTATCCAGAAGGCGGGTCAGTGGCAGCAGGTACAGCTGGAAAGCTGGAAGCACCACAATCAGGATCTGATCATCAAGCTGAAAGGCGTTGACGATCGAGATGCCGCGAATCTTCTGACGAATTGCGAAATTGTCGTGGATTCCTCGCAACTTCCTGCGCTTGAGGAGGGAGACTACTACTGGAAAGACCTGATGGGCTGCCAGGTAGTCACCGCTGAAGGCTACGATCTCGGTAAAGTTATCGACATGATGGAAACCGGGTCGAATGACGTTCTCGTCATTAAGGCGAACCTGAAAGATGCATTTGGTATCAAGGAACGACTAGTACCGTTCCTCGATGGGCAGGTTATCAAGAAAGTCGATCTCGCTACTCGTACTATCGAAGTAGACTGGGATCCTGGTTTTTAAACCACCGAATAAACGGTAATAAATGGCGTTATGGGGATTGGCTTGTGTTTATTGGCATCGTTAGCCTGTTTCCTGAAATGTTCCGCGCAATTACCGATTACGGGGTAACTGGCCGGGCAGTAAAAAAAGGCCTGCTGAACATCCAAAGCTGGAGTCCTCGCGACTTCACGCATGACCGGCACCGTACCGTGGACGATCGTCCTTACGGCGGCGGACCGGGGATGTTAATGATGGTGCAACCCTTGCGGGACGCCATTCACGCAGCAAAAGCCGCGGCAGGTGAAGGCGCTAAAGTGATTTATCTGTCGCCTCAGGGACGCAAGCTTGATCAAGCGGGCGTTAGCGAGCTGGCCACGAATCAGAAACTTATTCTGGTGTGTGGTCGCTACGAAGGCGTAGATGAGCGCGTAATTCAGACCGAAATTGACGAAGAATGGTCAATTGGCGATTACGTTCTCAGCGGTGGCGAACTACCGGCAATGACGCTGATTGACTCCGTCGCCCGGTTTATACCGGGGGTTCTGGGGCATGAGGCATCAGCAATCGAAGATTCGTTTGCTGATGGGTTGCTGGATTGTCCGCACTATACGCGCCCTGAAGTGTTAGAGGGGATGGAAGTACCGCCAGTATTGCTGTCGGGAAACCATGCTGAGATACGTCGCTGGCGTTTGAAACAGTCGCTGGGCCGAACCTGGCTTAGAAGACCTGAACTTCTGGAAAACCTGGCTCTGACTGAAGAGCAAGCAAGGTTGCTGGCGGAGTTCAAAACAGAACACGCACAACAGCAGCATAAACATGATGGGATGGCATAGGCCCCCGAATATCAGTTTACCCAGGATAAGAGATTAAATTATGAGCAACATTATTAAGCAACTTGAACAAGAGCAGATGAAGCAGAACGTACCGTCCTTCCGTCCGGGCGATACCGTGGAAGTGAAAGTATGGGTTGTTGAAGGTACCAAGAAACGTCTGCAGGCATTCGAGGGCGTGGTTATCGCTATTCGTAACCGCGGTCTGCACTCTGCATTCACTGTTCGTAAAATTTCCAACGGCGAAGGCGTTGAGCGTGTCTTCCAGACTCACTCTCCGGTAGTTGACAGCATTGCTGTTAAACGTCGTGGTGCTGTTCGTAAAGCTAAACTGTACTACCTGCGTGAGCGTACTGGTAAAGCGGCTCGTATCAAAGAGCGTCTTAACTAAGAACGCGCTTTCGCAACATCCGAAAGCTTGTAGAAAAGAAGGGGCTGGCATTACGCTGGCCCCTTTTTTATGGGTTTGCTCCACGCCATAGACGGTTGCATGATTAGGTTGGGTCTGTGGTCTCAACGTTGAGTCAGAAACGGCCAGGCCCGTTCCTTAGTTTAGCGAGCGTTCCGCACGCCGGTGTTTAGCCTGATACATATTTCGATCGGCCAGTTCTTGTAGTTTTTCGGCAGTGGCATGTTCCCATGTCAGCGCAAAGCCAATACTCAGGGTCATCGTTATCCGCTGGCCGTTATGCAGTTCAAAAGGTCGATTAAACGCCTGGGATAGCGCTGCGCAAATACGTTGTACTTCATATTCCGAATGTACATCGTAAAGCACCATCGCAAATTCATCGCCGCCGAGTCGGTAAGTTTGATAACGGCTACCACCGAATTCCGCTAATCTTTTGTGGCAACCTCTATAAGTACGCGGTCGCCTGCCGCATGTCCCCAGGTATCATTAATATATTTAAAGTTATCGCCATCCAGAAATAACAATGCCGAACTGCTACGAGCGGAATTGTCCTTCATCAGCGCGTTAATACAGCTGCGAAATGCCGCGCGATTGGCAAGCCCCGTCAGCGGATCGTGCAACGCGGTACGTAGTAACTGGGCATTTTTAGCCTGAAGCCGTAGCTGCCATTCTTCCATCTCATCCAGAAGGCTATTGAAATCCTGCGCAAACAGGTGAAATTCCGCAATACGCTCATCAGGTACCCGGCGTGAAAAATTTCGGTTAGTGCGAACGTCGTGTACAACTTCAGTAATATTTTGCAGCGCATCCACAACGCCATTGTGCAAATAACGCGTGAGCAGCAGGGCAATGCCGGATGCTAGCAGAATACATCCTGTCAGCACTGCCAGCGATAGCCAGATAAAATGACCAATAAGGCTGTCGCGGGCGACAAGCCGTACTTCGCCGATGGCCCTGCCGTTGTGCCAGACGGGTTGCGATACCGGCAATGGAAAAAGCCAGTGGCTAATTAAGCCGATGAGCTTATCGTCTGCGGCTCGCGCATCATAGCGCCATGAGGCGATAGTACGGCCATTTTTATCGCGGACCTCCGCCGCTGAAAATTGTCCCTGGCGTCCCAGTGTGGCGAGCGTTTCCGCTGCGGCCGCGTTATCGGAAAATACCAGTGCCGCTTCAAGGCTATGGGCCATTGTGGCGGCGGTCAAATCGAGATTCTTTTGCGCATACTGTTTGAGCGTAAGGACAGACGCAACGCAAATTAATAGCCAGATCAATGTCATTGTAAGCAGCACGCTGATTATACTAATCCGCCGTAGTGTGCGTTTAAATGTTGGTCTGGACAGAGAAAATTCCTTATTCATGCTTTTGATTCCGTGCAAGCATTAATACTTCTGGATTTACTCTCACGCCGCTATGCGAGAGGGAGTCCAGGTTGACGGAAAATTTGACTTCATCATTGTTAATGATCAGACAAAATGCGCTGCCAATAATACATTCGGTATTTTGCTCGGCAATTAATAACAAGGCATTAACTGGATAATGACGCGTTAACTCCACCTGATAAGCTGGCGATTCATTGCCAAAGTAAAAACCATCACAGCGGGCGCTCAGGGCTTCTTGTGTGGTACGGATGACAAGCGGTTGATAAGGGAAAGCCCAGTCAGCCTCTTCGCTAAGTACCCTGACAAAACGCGCAGATGAAAATATGCATAGCCTTGGCGGCCCGGATAACGCCGGCCAGTGTGTATAACTGACGATACCGGAGACGATGGCGCGTACGGATTTCTCTTCTTCCGTGACGCGTTGAGCATACAGAGGCAAGCTTGCTAATAATAGCGATAACAGAAGGATAAATCGGTGAGAAAAACGCATTAACAAGTCCCCACCATCTTCAGTCGTAAAACATTAAAATACATCCGTGATTGTTTGTAGCAAAATAACATTATTTTGCCATATCGTCATTATGTCTTATTGATAATATGAATAATTTAAGTGGCATCCCTGATATTAAATTCTTGTGATAATGGTATTAATCACCCTATATCAGAAAGTAAAATTATGCGTGCGGAGAAAAAATAATCAAAAAATGGCGAGCATCGCTCATTTTACCGTTTTTCTGAGGCTGGGAATAAAATAATTCACTTGTTGTGTAAAGTTTTTGATACGAAATGGAGGGGTTTAATCGACGATTGCGCATGGTGTAAAGTTTATTTTACGTAATATGGATTGAAATCTTTACTTTTTGTGGTATGGTTTAAACATCCTCGTGGAGGATCAACTATCGCAAACAAGAAAAGACAGGATCGCCATCATGCAAAAAGACGCGCTGAATAACGTACGTATCACCGATGAACAGGTATTAATGACGCCGGAGCAGCTTAAAGCGGCCTTTCCTTTGAGTCTGGCGCAGGAAGCGCAGATAGCGCAGTCCCGGGGAATCATTTCTGACATTATTGCCGGGCGCGATCCGCGTCTGTTGGTGGTATGCGGTCCTTGTTCTATTCACGATCCTGAAACCGCTCTGGAATATGCCCGTCGATTTAAAGCCCTTGCCGCAGAGGTCAGCGATAGCCTCTATCTGGTAATGCGCGTCTATTTTGAAAAGCCGCGGACTACCGTCGGCTGGAAAGGGCTGATTAACGATCCTCACATGGATGGCTCATTTGATGTGGAAGCCGGGTTGAAAATAGCGCGTCAGCTACTGGTGGAACTGGTGAATATGGGGTTGCCATTGGCGACCGAAGCGTTGGATCCGAACAGCCCGCAATACCTGGGCGATCTGTTTAGCTGGTCGGCGATAGGGGCGCGCACAACCGAATCGCAAACCCACCGCGAAATGGCGTCTGGTCTTTCTATGCCGGTCGGCTTTAAAAACGGCACGGATGGCAGCCTGGCGACAGCGATTAACGCCATGCGCGCCGCTGCGCAACCTCATCGTTTTGTTGGCATTAACCAGGCCGGTCAGGTTGCGTTATTGCAAACCCAGGGAAATCCGCATGGCCATGTAATTCTGCGTGGCGGCAAAGCGCCAAACTATAGCCCGGCAGATGTCGCTCAGTGTGAAAAAGAGATGGAACAGGCGGGACTACGTCCTTCGCTGATGGTAGATTGCAGTCATGGTAACTCCAATAAAGATTATCGCCGCCAGCCAGCCGTTGCCGAATCTGTGGTTGCGCAGATTAAAGATGGCAATCGTTCAATCATTGGCTTAATGATTGAAAGTAATATTCATGAGGGTGATCAGTCTTCCGAGCAGCCGCGCAGCGAAATGAAGTATGGCGTTTCCGTCACCGATGCTTGTATTAGCTGGGAGATGACCGATGCCCTGTTACGTGAAATTCATAAAGATTTGAGCGGCCAGCTGGCGGTGCGCGTCGCATAAGAGGTTGTTATGGTTGCTGAATTGACCGCGTTACGCGATCAAATAGATGATGTCGATAAAGCGTTGTTGAATTTACTGGCTAAGCGCCTGGAACTGGTTGCCAAAGTCGGCGAGGTGAAAAGCCGTTTTGGCCTGCCTATTTACGTGCCGGAGCGTGAGGCCTCTATGCTGGCTTCACGACGGGCGGAAGCAGAAGCGATCGGTGTCCCGCCCGATCTCATTGAAGATGTCCTGCGCCGGGTAATGCGTGAATCTTACTCCAGCGAAAATGATAAGGGGTTCAAAACGCTTTGTCCTTCTCTGCGTCCGGTCGTCATTGTGGGCGGCGGCGGACAGATGGGGCGTCTGTTTGAAAAAATGCTCACGCTGTCGGGCTATCAGGTCCGTATTCTGGAACAGCAGGACTGGCCGCGCGCCAGGGACATTGTCGCCGATGCCGGAATGGTGATCGTCAGCGTGCCGATTCATGTTACTGAACAGGTCATAGCGCAACTGCCGCCCCTGCCGTCCGACTGTATTCTGGTCGATCTGGCATCGGTGAAAAGCGATCCGTTACAGGCAATGTTGGCGGCCCATGATGGCCCCGTGTTGGGCTTGCATCCGATGTTTGGCCCGGACAGCGGGAGCCTGGCGAAGCAGGTGGTGGTCTGGTGTGACGGGCGTCAACCGGAAGCGTATCAGTGGTTCCTTGAGCAAATCCAGGTGTGGGGCGCGCGGTTGCACCGAATTAGCGCTGTCGAGCACGATCAGAACATGGCTTTTATCCAGGCGTTGCGCCATTTTGCTACCTTCGCTTATGGGCTGCATCTGGCGGAAGAGAACGTCCAGCTTGAGCAGCTTCTGGCGCTATCATCGCCGATTTATCGACTGGAGCTGGCGATGGTCGGGCGTCTATTCGCCCAGGACCCGCAGCTGTATGCGGACATTATTATGTCGTCGGAGCGCAATCTGGCGCTTATCAAGCGTTACTATAAACGTTTTGGCGATGCGATCGGGTTACTGGAACAGGGTGATAAGCAGGCTTTTATCGACAGTTTTCGCAAAGTTGAACACTGGTTTGGCGATTATGCCAGACGCTTCCAGAATGAAAGCCGTGTGTTATTGCGTCAGGCGAATGACAGCCGACCATAATGATGACATCTATACTAAAAGCCAGCTTTGCTGGCTTTTTTCGTTTAAGGAACCGTTATGACTACGCCGCACGTTTTATTTGATTATGCCGGACATTTACCAGAATGCCCCACATGGAGCGAGGATGAAAGCGCGCTGTATTGGACCGATATCCTGGAACAGGAGATCCATCGTTACCATCCGGCGAGCGGGACGCATAGCGTGCTGGCGTTTCCGGAAGAGGTGGGCTGTTTTGCCTTGCGTGAGCAGGGCGGATTTATTGTGGCCATGCGTCATGCTATCTGGCTGGCCGATAAAAATGGATTATTGCAGCGTAAGGTTTGCGACAATCCCTCTAATACGAAACTGGCGCGTTTCAACGATGGCGGCACTGATGGCGATGGCCGTTTTTATGCCGGAACGTTCTGGGCGCCGGGTGACTATAATGGCGCGTTGCTGATGCGGATCGATCATGACCTGACGGCAAAAGTGATCCAGTGCGATATCCAGGGACACAACGGCCTGGCGTTCAGCCCGGATAACCAGTGGATGTATACTTCCGATACGCCGAATGGCGTGATATACCGCACGTTACTTGATAAGCATGGCGATCCGGGCAAGCGTGAACTTTTTCGCCATTTTGGCGAAGGAGAAGGACTTCCCGACGGCGCGGCGATGGATAGCGAAGGGTGCTACTGGAGCGCGATGTTTGACGGCTGGCGCGTGGCGCGTTTCTCACCGCAAGGAGAGCAGCTGGAAGAGTACCGGTTGCCGGTACGTTGTCCGACGATGGTTTGCTTTGGCGGCGCAGATATGAAAACGCTGTTTATTACAACTACCAGAGAAAATATGTCTGCTCAGGAAGTGGCGGATTATCCGCTCTCCGGCGCCATCTTCACCCTGCAGGTAGCCGTCGCAGGGATGAAGAAAAGCCGTTTTATTGAACGTCAGGCAGGTTCTACCGGCACGACGTTTTCGCTGGGATAGCAGCCAAGCACTTTCATTGAGCGCGTGATCTCGCCCAGCTCTTTTAGCGCGCTTTGCATTACCTGCGACTCCAGGTTCGCCTGAATATCGAGATAAAACATCTCTTCCCACGGATTGCCGTGAATGGGGCGCGACTCCAGTTTCGTCATGATGAGATTGTGGTTACGCAGCACCAGCAGCGCTTCGACCAGCGCGCCAGCTTGCTGCCCGGTGGCGATTAACAGAGTGGTTTTTGCCGGAACCTGATCGGAAACGTTGATGGCTTTGCGCGCCAGTACCAGAAAGCGGGTGATATTCTGCGTCTGGTTTGCGGCGATGCGTTCCAGCACCTGTAAACCGTGCAACATGCCGCCTGCCTCGCTGCCGAGCGCCGCGACGCGCGGAGAGTTTGCCTGCGCGACTTTTTCCATCGCTGCCGACGTACTCTCGGTATAGTCGATTTTCCAGTGCGGATAGCGGCTCAAAAATTTACTGCACTGCTGAAACGGCTGCGGATGGCTGTACACCGTTTCGATGGTATTCAGATCTGTAGCGCCGGAAACCAGCACGCAGTGATCGATAGTGACAGTCATCTCACCGACAATCGACAGACTGGTGTGTTGCAATAAGTCGTACACATCGTTGATAGCGCCGGAGCTGGTGTTCTCTATCGGAACCACGGCGTAATCGGCCTGGCCGGTTTCGACCTGATGAAAAATATCGGTGAATTTTGCGCAACCGCTCTCAATAAATTGCTCAAAATGGCGTGCAGCATACTGGCGCGCCGCGAGATGAGAATAGGAGCCTTTCGGCCCAAGAAACGCAATACGTGCCGAATGAGGGTGAGTATTATTCAGATGTTGTTGCAGCAGCGCCTGCTGAGTAAGCACGGAGTCTTCAATGATAAGCTGGAACAGACGGGTAATGTAGTGTGCGTCGAGATGGTGGGCTTTACCGAGATGGATGAGTCTGTCCAGCAGCGCGCGTTCACGATCGATATCCCGAACCGGACGATGCGACAGTAGTTTTGCTTGTCCCACTTCAATCGCCAGCGCGCGTCGTTTTGCCAGTAAGGTCAGTAACTCTTCGTCTAAAGCGCTGATTTTATCTCGCAGCGCCAGTAATGGGTTTTCCGATGTCATAGTGTTGCCTTTTTTGTTATCAATAAAAAAGGCCTCCCGGTGGGGGAGGCCTTCTTGTTCGTCTTCGCATTCTTTATCACATGACGAAACGCCTCCCGGTCAGGGGAAGATAAAAAAGAATGCGAAGAAAAACCGGGTTAGCTTCATAACTGTTTCCTTTGTGTACGTAAGTACAGTACTCGTACTGTTTTAATCCTGTCAACAAAAAACGCGCCCGAAGGCGCGTTGGCGATACACTCAATGTAAGGGACTACTCTTCTTCTGCTTCGACGAAGCTGGCATCTTTCACCGATGCGGTGGCACGACGGGCTTCGCCTTTGTGCTGCACTTTATTGAGCTGCCGTTCCAGCTTGTTGATCAATTCATTAATAGCGGTGTACATATCTTCGTGTTTTGCGCTGGCGACCAGATGTCCGTTCGGTGTATTAATGGTGGCGTCAGCAATAAAGCCCTGTGGCTCTTTAGACAGAATGATATGAGGATTAATCAGGTGAGTTTGCCATTTTTCCAGTTTGGCGAGACGGTCTGCGACATGTTGGCGGATTGCCGGAGTAATTTCCATTTGTTTACTGGTAATGTTCATTGTCATAAATTTTACCTCTTGTCTTTCCCGTCTTGGTGATTCCAGCATACCGTTCTTAATGTCAAAATGTGTGATGTAAATCACATTATTTTGTCACTTTTTGTCAAGGCGAACTTTTTGTGAGGCATCGCAGGAAGAAGCGATCTTTTACTTGAGGAATGGCTGAAAGCAGGCCATATTTGACTGGATGCGTTGCAGTGAAATCATTTCTGTTGCATCAGATATCGAATAAAAAAACGGCAGCCGGAAGGCTGCCGTTTTGCTTGTCTGTATTGCTTCAGGTGTTTTTGCTGTTAGCGGCAATAATTTTCGCGACTTTGTCAGCCTGCGCATTCAGCTGCATCTGACGATAGGCGTTTTCCATCAGTGGCAACGCATCGCGCGTGGCCTGCGTATCAGGATAATTGCGTAGCATACCTTCTACCCGGTTTACGACCGCAACCCATGCGCCGCGCGCGGTATAGTACTCTGCGACGGAATATTCATATTTCGCCAGACGGTCTTTCAGGAATACCAGACGCTTAGTGGCGTCGGTGGTGTACTGGCTATTAGGATAGCTGCGTACCAGTTTCGAAAAGTCATTGAACGCCGCCCGCGCATGTTGCGGATCGCGATCGCTGCGATCGACGCCAAAGAAACCCTGCAGCGCGCTATCATCCAGCGCCATGTTCGTCAGGCCGCGCATGTACATGACATAGTCAATATTAGGGTGCGTTGGATTAAGACGCATAAAACGATCGATAGCGGCCTGCGCTAGCGGCAAATCGGCGTTTTTGTAATAGGCGTAGATAAGATCCAACTGCACCTGCTGAGAATACGGTCCGAATGGATAACGATTATCTAACGCTTCCAATTGCGTTATTGCCTGTTTCCAGTTACCGTCCTGCAGCTTTTGCTGAGCAGTCGCGTAGATTTCATTCGGCGGATTATCGGGCACCTCTTCCTTTGAACCCGAGCAACCCGCCAGAAACAGGCTCAACGTGGCTGCTGCCACCAGATATTTCATGCGCGTCATGACGTTTTGACTTTCCTCAAAATGTTTTACGGGAGATTCTCTGTTCCTGCTCCCGGTTAAGACCAGCTACAATAGCACACTATATTAAACGGCAAAGCCGTAAAACCCAACGTTAAACGAAGAAGCTGTATATGGCACAACGAGTACAACTCACCGCAACGGTCTCCGAAAACCAACTCGGTCAACGCTTAGATCAGGCTTTGGCCGAAATGTTCCCGGATTATTCACGTTCGCGTATAAAAGAATGGATTTTGAATCAACGCGTGTTGGTCAATGGTCAACTTTGCGATAAGCCAAAAGAAAAAGTGTTAGGCGGCGAGCGGGTGGCTATTGATGCGGAGATCGACGAAGAGATTCGTTTTGAAGCGCAGGATATCCCGTTAGATATTGTTTATGAAGATGACGATATTCTGGTTATCAACAAACCACGCGATCTGGTGGTACATCCTGGCGCGGGTAACCCGGACGGTACGGTACTGAACGCGTTGCTACATTATTATCCGCCGATTGCGGATGTTCCGCGCGCGGGCATTGTGCATCGTCTGGATAAGGACACGACGGGGCTGATGGTGGTGGCCAAAACCGTTCCGGCGCAAACGCGCCTGGTGGAGTCTTTGCAGCTGCGCGAGATCACCCGCGAATATGAAGCGGTCGCGATCGGACATATGACGGCGGGAGGAACGGTGAATGAACCCATCAGTCGTCACCCGACCAAACGTACCCATATGTCGGTGCATCCCATGGGCAAACCGGCGGTGACCCACTACCGCATTATGGAACATTTCCGTGTGCATACGCGTCTTAGGTTGCGTCTGGAGACTGGGCGTACGCACCAGATCCGCGTGCATATGGCGCATATTACGCATCCGTTAGTGGGCGATCAGGTATATGGCGGGCGTCCACGTCCACCGAAAGGCGCATCGGAAGAATTTATTTCCACGCTGCGTAAGTTTGACCGCCAGGCGCTGCATGCAACGATGCTGCGTCTCTACCATCCTGTATCGGGTATCGAAATGGAGTGGCACGCGCCGATTCCACAAGATATGGTGGACCTTATCGATGCGATGCGCGCCGATTTCGAAGATCATAAAGATGATGTGGACTGGTTATGAATGCACTGATTGTCCCGCAGTGGCCGCTGCCGAAAGGCGTCGCAGCCTGTAGTTCTACCCGTATTGGCGGGGTGAGTTTACCGCCTTACGACTCGCTGAATCTGGGCGCGCATTGCGGCGATAACCCGGAGCATGTTGAAGAGAACCGCAAGCGTCTGTTTGCGGCGGGCAATCTGCCTTCGAAACCTGTCTGGCTTGAACAGGTTCACGGTAAAAATGTGTTGAGGCTTACCGGAGAACCTTATGCCTCCAAACGTGCGGATGCGTCTTACAGCAATACGCCAGGAACCGTCTGCGCGGTAATGACGGCAGACTGCCTGCCTGTGCTATTCTGTAACCGTGAGGGAACAGAAGTGGCGGCGGCTCATGCGGGCTGGCGCGGATTATGTGAAGGCGTACTGGAGGAAACTGTCACCTGCTTTGCTGACAAACCAGAAAATATCATCGCCTGGTTAGGTCCGGCGATCGGCCCGACCGCGTTTGAAGTGGGGCCGGAAGTGCGTGACGCATTTTTAGCAAAAGATGCGCAAGCCGATAGCGCATTTTTGCCGCACGGGGAAAAATTTCTGGCGGATATTTATCAGCTTGCACGCCAACGTCTGGCGAATACCGGCGTTGAACATGTCTATGGCGGGGATCGCTGCACCTTTAGCGAAAGTGAGACTTTCTTCTCTTATCGTCGCGACAAGACGACAGGTCGTATGGCAAGTTTTATTTGGCTGATATAACCTAAAGAATCAAGACGATCCGGTACGGGTAACTTTCTTTTCACATAATTCAGGTCATTCACCTTGAATAATTGAGGGATGACCTCATTTAATCTCCAGTAGCAATTTTGACCTGTTATGGGAGGAGTTATGCGTCTGGATCGTCTTACTAACAAATTCCAGCTTGCTCTTGCCGATGCCCAGTCGCTCGCGCTGGGGCACGACAACCAATTCATCGAACCTCTTCATTTAATGAGCGCCTTGCTGAACCAGGAAGGGGGATCGATACGTCCTTTATTAACCTCCGCCGGCATTAATGCTGGCCAGTTGCGCACCGCTATCGATCAGGCGCTGAGCCGTTTACCGCAGGTGGAAGGCACCGGCGGCGACGTACAGCCTTCTTCGGAACTGGTACGCGTACTGAACCTTTGCGACAAGCTGGCGCAAAAACGGGGAGACAATTTTATTTCGTCAGAGCTGTTTGTTCTGGCGGCGCTTGAGTCTCGCGGCACGTTAACCGATCTGCTGAAATCAGCCGGTGCGACCACGGCCAATATCACTCAGGCAATTGAACAGATGCGCGGAGGTGAAAGCGTGAACGATCAAGGGGCTGAAGACCAACGTCAGGCCTTGAAAAAATATACCGTCGATCTGACCGAGCGGGCTGAACAAGGTAAGCTTGACCCGGTAATTGGTCGTGATGAAGAAATTCGCCGTACCATTCAGGTACTGCAACGTCGTACTAAAAATAACCCGGTGTTAATCGGTGAGCCAGGGGTCGGTAAAACGGCAATTGTTGAAGGACTGGCGCAGCGCATTATTAACGGTGAAGTCCCTGAAGGCTTAAAAGGTCGCCGCGTACTGGCGCTGGATATGGGCGCGCTGGTGGCCGGGGCGAAATATCGCGGCGAATTTGAAGAGCGTCTGAAAGGCGTGCTGAACGATCTGGCGAAACAGGAAGGCAACGTCATCCTGTTTATTGACGAGCTGCACACGATGGTTGGCGCAGGTAAGGCCGATGGCGCCATGGACGCCGGGAATATGCTGAAACCGGCGCTGGCGCGTGGTGAACTGCACTGTGTGGGCGCCACCACGCTGGATGAATACCGTCAGTACATTGAAAAAGACGCGGCGCTGGAACGTCGTTTTCAAAAAGTGTTTGTCGCAGAACCTTCAGTGGAAGACACCATTGCTATTCTGCGTGGCCTGAAAGAACGTTACGAGCTGCACCACCATGTGCAGATCACTGACCCGGCGATTGTGGCGGCGGCAACATTATCTCACCGCTATATCGCCGACCGTCAGTTGCCGGATAAAGCTATCGACCTGATCGATGAAGCGGCATCCAGCATTCGTATGCAGATTGACTCTAAGCCGGAGGAGCTGGACAGGCTCGACCGCCGTATTATTCAGCTCAAACTGGAACAGCAGGCGTTGATGAAAGAGTCTGACGAGGCGAGTAAAAAACGTCTCGATATGCTCAACGAAGAACTGGACGACAAAGAGCGCCAGTATTCTGAGCTGGAAGAAGAGTGGAAAGCGGAAAAAGCGTCGCTCTCTGGTACGCAAACTATTAAAGCGGAGCTGGAGCAGGCGAAGATTGCCATCGAGCAGGCGCGCCGCGTTGGCGACCTGGCGCGAATGTCTGAATTGCAGTACGGCAAAATTCCGGAGCTGGAAAAACAGTTGGAAGCCGCGACCCAGTCGGAAGGTAAAACCATGCGTCTGTTACGTAACAAAGTAACGGATGCGGAAATTGCCGAAGTGCTGGCGCGCTGGACCGGTATTCCGGTTGCCAGAATGCTGGAAGGCGAACGTGAAAAACTGTTGCGTATGGAACAAGAGTTACACAGCCGTGTGATCGGGCAGAATGAAGCCGTTGAAGCAGTATCGAACGCCATACGTCGTAGCCGCGCGGGGCTGTCCGATCCGAACCGTCCGATTGGTTCCTTCCTGTTCCTTGGGCCGACGGGGGTCGGTAAAACCGAACTGTGTAAAGCGCTGGCTAACTTTATGTTCGACAGCGACGACGCGATGGTGCGTATCGATATGTCCGAGTTTATGGAGAAACACTCCGTGTCTCGTTTGGTCGGGGCGCCTCCGGGATATGTCGGCTATGAAGAAGGCGGTTATTTGACGGAAGCGGTACGCCGTCGTCCTTATTCCGTCATCTTGTTGGATGAAGTAGAAAAAGCGCATCCGGATGTATTCAACATTCTGTTGCAGGTGCTGGACGACGGTCGGCTGACTGACGGGCAGGGGAGAACGGTCGACTTCCGTAATACGGTGGTCATTATGACTTCTAACCTCGGTTCCGATCTCATTCAGGAGCGCTTTGGCGAACTGGATTACGGTCGAATGAAAGAGATGGTGCTGGGTGTGGTTAGCCAAAACTTCCGTCCGGAATTTATCAACCGTATTGATGAAGTTGTGGTATTCCATCCGTTAGGTGAGCAACACATCGCTTCTATTGCTCAGATCCAGCTGCAGCGTCTGTACAAACGTCTGGAAGAACGTGGTTATGAAATCCATATCTCCGACGAGGCGCTGAAACTGTTGAGCGCCAACGGTTACGATCCGGTCTACGGGGCGCGTCCGTTAAAACGTGCTATTCAACAGCAGATCGAAAACCCACTGGCGCAGCAAATCCTGTCTGGTGAACTGGTTCCTGGCAAAGTGATTCGCCTTGAAGCCAATGATGATCGTATTGTGGCAGTGCAGTAAGTCACAAATTTGAATAAACGGGCCCTGACGGGCTCGTTTTTGTTTAAAAACCAGGCGAAAATAGGCTTTTGGTTCAAATGTTGTTTGAAAAGTGAACGGTTGAGCTTTTTTTTGCATTTAGGTCTTGTCAGGCTCTAATAACTCCCTATAATGCGCCACCACTGACACGGAACAACGGCATACAGGCCGCCGGGTCAGAAAGGCTTCGTTAAGAAGCCTGTGAGGAAAGCGAAAATAAAGGCTTGACTCAAAAAGAGGAAAGCGTAATATACGCCACCTCGCGACGGTGAGCTGTAAGCCGCGTCGCACCTGCTCTTTAACAATTTATCAGACAATCTGTGTGGGCACTCGAAGATACGGATTCTTAACGTCCTCGGACGAAAAATGAATACCAAGTCTCAAGAGTGAACACGTAATTCATTACGAAGTTTAATTCATTGAGCATCAAACTTTTAAATTGAAGAGTTTGATCATGGCTCAGATTGAACGCTGGCGGCAGGCCT
>NZ_JAGETK010000021.1:0-60321 GCF_017573605.1 Salmonella sp. 32070601201500089SM | reverse complement strand
AAATCCCCCGCGTGCGCGAGGACCTCGGCTTTATCCCGCTGGTGACCCCGACCTCGCAGATTGTCGGCACCCAGGCGGTGCTCAACGTCCTGACCGGCGAGCGCTACAAAACCATCGCCAAAGAAACGGCGGGCATTCTGAAAGGCGAATACGGCCACACTCCGGTACCGGTTAACGCGGCGTTACAGGCCCGCGTGCTGGAAGGGGGCGCTCCGGTGACCTGCCGCCCGGCGGACCTGCTGAAGCCGGAGCTGGCTGAACTGGAAGCCGACGTGAAGCGCCAGGCGCAGGAGAGGGGCATCACGCTTGCGGAAAACGCCATCGACGACGTGCTGACCGTGGCGCTGTTCCCGCAGCCTGGCCTGAAGTTCCTTGAGAACCGCCATAACCCGGCGGCGTTTGAGCCGGTACCGCAGGCGGAAGCCGCGCAGCCGGTGGCAAAAGCAGAGAAGCCTGCCGCCTCCGGTATCTACACCGTGGAAGTGGAAGGTAAGGCCTTTGTGGTGAAGGTCAGCGACGGCGGCGATATCAGCCAGCTGACCGCAGCCGTTCCTGCCTCCGCGCCAGCCGCTGCCGCCCCGGCAGGCGCCGGCACCCCGGTCACCGCCCCGCTGGCGGGCAACATCTGGAAGGTGATTGCCACTGAAGGCCAGACGGTGGCGGAAGGCGACGTGCTGCTGATTCTGGAAGCCATGAAGATGGAAACCGAAATCCGCGCCGCGCAGGCCGGGACCGTGCGCGGTATTGCGGTGAAGTCCGGCGACGCGGTCTCCGTCGGCGACACCCTGATGACGCTGGCGTAAGGACGAGGAGCGGAAATGGAAAGTCTGAACGCCCTGATTCAGGGGATGGGCCTGATGCACCTCGGCATCGGCCAGGCCATCATGCTGCTGGTGAGCCTGCTGCTGCTGTGGCTGGCCATCGCGAAGAAGTTCGAGCCGCTGCTGCTGCTGCCGATTGGCTTCGGCGGGCTGCTGTCGAATATCCCGGAGGCCGGGCTGGCGCTGACCGCCCTGGAGAGCCTGCTGGCCCACCACGACGCCGGGCAGCTGGCGGTGATTGCCGCGAAGCTCAACTGTACGCCGGACGTCCACGCCATCAAGGAGGCACTGGCTCTGGCGCTGCCGTCGGTGCAGGGGCAGATGGAAGACCTCGCCGTGGATATGGGCTACTCCGCCGGGGTGCTGGCGATTTTCTATAAGGTCGCCATCGGCTCGGGCATTGCGCCGCTGGTCATCTTTATGGGCGTCGGGGCGATGACCGACTTCGGCCCGCTGCTGGCCAACCCGCGCACCCTGCTGCTGGGGGCGGCGGCGCAGTTCGGTATCTTCGCCACGGTGCTGGGGGCGCTGACGCTGAACTACTTCGGCCTTATCAGCTTCACCCTGCCGCAGGCGGCGGCCATCGGCATCATCGGCGGCGCGGACGGCCCGACGGCGATTTACCTGTCGGGCAAGCTGGCGCCGGAGCTGCTGGGGGCCATCGCGGTGGCGGCGTACTCGTATATGGCGCTGGTGCCGTTAATCCAGCCGCCGATTATGAAGGCGCTGACCACGGAGAAGGAGCGGAAAATCCGCATGGTGCAGCTGCGCACGGTGAGTAAGCGGGAGAAGATTCTGTTCCCGGCGGTGCTGTTGCTGCTGGTGGCGCTGCTGCTGCCGGACGCGGCCCCGCTGCTGGGGATGTTCTGCTTCGGCAACCTGATGCGCGAGAGCGGCGTGGTGGAGCGTCTGAGCGACACGGTACAGAACGGGCTGATTAATATCGTCACCATCTTCCTCGGACTGTCGGTGGGCGCGAAGCTGGTGGCGGACAAGTTCCTGCAGCCGCAGACGCTGGGCATTCTGCTGCTGGGGGTGGTTGCCTTTGGTATCGGGACGGCGGCCGGGGTACTGATGGCGAAGCTGCTGAACCTGTGCAGTAAGAACAAAATTAACCCGCTTATCGGTTCGGCGGGGGTGTCGGCGGTGCCGATGGCGGCCCGCGTATCGAACAAAGTGGGCCTGGAATCAGACCCGCAGAACTTCCTGCTGATGCACGCGATGGGCCCGAACGTGGCGGGGGTTATCGGTTCGGCCATTGCGGCGGGCGTGATGCTGAAGTACGTGCTGGCGATGTAAATCTGTTCCTTTCCCGGAGGCGGCGCGTTGCGCCTGTCCGGGCTACCGGATTGCATGGATCTGTAGCCCGGACAGATGCGCAGCATCGCCTCCGGGAATGTCCCATAAGGAGACTTTGATGAATGAAACCATAGCATTTCGTCCGGAAGGCCGGGCGTCGACAAAAGATGTGGTTGTCAATTATACGCTGGCGTCACTGGACGAGCTTGAACAACTGCACCCGGCGCTGAATCTGCTGGCGCACCCGTCAATCGTCCGTGGCAGCCATGATTTCTTTGTCCGTTGTTATGACTCGGGCGTACAGCATGCGCAGGCCGGGGCGGCTGAAACGGTAGCGGTTTTGCCTGATTCGCTGCCACAAGAACGGCAAAGGAGCGGGCTGCTGTGTGCCGCAGCAGGTCGTCTGGATGCCCTGCGCCAGCCGCTGACGCACAATCGTTTATGTGACCTGGCCAGTCAGTTCTGTGCTGGCATGGCAGATGTTGACAGCGAAACCCGCAGCGGTTTTTATACCGTGCGCAGCATATCGCTGCCGGTTTACCGGCGGCTGTTGCGGGATCAACATTCTCACGGTGTCTGCCTGCAGCAGGCTCTGCTGCACCTGCTGGCCTGGAAGAGCGATTCTCCCTGGGCGCGGCAGCAGGCGCAGCGGCTGCTCTGGCAGGGCGGCGTGCTGGGCGATAAAGGTGAGTTTGCGCTTATGACGCTGGATGATGAACTGCGGGAGCGCCAGATTGAGTGGCCCGGGCTGTGGTCGCTGCTGGCCGTCACCGGGTTTCTGGCGAAATTCCCTGCCGGGCCGATATTTGCTGACTGAAAAATGAGGACTGCTGACAATTATCTGTTGTGTTGGCATTTCTGCGAGAGGCAGCTAGCGCTTTGACTGATTTACGAAATGAGAATATCAACAGATTACGTACTTTTTGTAGGTCCGTGGTTGGAACATTGCCACCTGGTTACACGTTGTCAGCAGCCTCAAGCGTGGATGGTTCCACGCTTTTTTTGTCTATGGAAAACCCCCAGCCAGGCCCTGTCTCTTGATCAGGAGGTCTGATCAAGAGACAGGGCTATGCCGGAGGATATTTATTGGAAACCGATGAGATAGTCCACCGTGTCACCAATCGAAATATAAATAAATATATAACGAAATAATTCGGCGCTATAATTCTCCTCTGATTAATAACGTAGCCCGAACCATGACCTGTCAGGATAAATCACTTTTAGCCCCCGCTCTCGCTTCCACGCCCGTCATTCCGCGCTATCGCCAGATCATACGCAAACGGGCCGTGCTCATGTTAGCTATTGCGCTGGCGATGATGGCTTCACTGATGGTGGATGTAACCTGTGGGTCTTCTGGTTTACCGCTCAGTGCGCTGTGGCAGGCGCTTTTCCAGCCGGAAAAGGTGAATGCGGGCATACACGTTATTGTCTGGGATATCCGCTTACCCTATGCCCTGATGGCGCTGCTGGTAGGCATGGCGTTAGGGTTAGCGGGCGCCGAAATGCAAACCATTTTAAATAATCCGCTGGCGACGCCGTTTACCCTCGGCGTATCGTCCGCGGCGGCTTTTGGCGCTGCGCTGGCGATTGTGTTGGGGATCGGTATTCCCGGTATTCCTGCCGCCTGGTTTATCCCGGCCAATGCGTTCATCTTTGCGCTTTTATCCGCGTTACTCCTGGACGGTATTACCCGTTGGACAGGCGTCGCCGCATCCGGAGTGGTGTTGTTCGGTATTGCGCTGGTATTCACCTTTAACGCGTTGGTCGCCATTATGCAGTTTGTGGCTGATGAAGATACGCTGCAGGGGCTGGTATTCTGGACGATGGGGAGCCTGGTCCGCGCGTCGTGGGAAAAATTGGGCGTACTGGCCGTGGTGTTTATTGCTGTGCTTTTTTGCGCGTTACGAAGCGCCTGGCAACTCACGGCATTACGTCTGGGCGAAGAGAGGGCGATGAGCTTTGGGATTCATGTCCGCCGTTTACGCCTGCTGTCATTGTTGCGTATCAGCTTGTTATCAGCGCTGGCGGTAGCTTTCGTCGGGCCGATTGGTTTTATTGGTCTCGTTGCGCCGCACATTGCGCGAATACTTTTGGGGGAAGATCACCGTTTCTACCTTCCGGGCAGCGTGCTGATAGGCGGGCTGGTGTTATCGCTGGCCTCTATTGCGGCGAAAAATAGTATTCCGGGCGTCATGGTGCCGGTGGGGATTGTCACCTCGCTGGTCGGGGTTCCGTTCTTTTTAAGCATTGTATTGCGACATCGGGGGAGTCTCTGATGCGCGGGTTAATGCTCCGCTCATTTAGCGCCGGCTATTCCACTCAGCCGGTTATTGCAGATCTCAACGTTCCCTTACTGCCGCGCGGGAAAATTACCATTTTGCTGGGGCCGAACGGCTGTGGTAAATCGACGTTACTACGTTCGCTGGCCGGGCTGAATAACGCCGACGGCGAGGCGCTGCTTGATGGCGAAGATCTCATGTCGTTATCGTTTGCCGAGCGGGCGCAGAAAGTTGTATTTTTGCCGCAGTCATTACCGCAGGGCGTACATCTGCATGTACTGGAGTCGATTATCGTGGTACTGCGGGCATCAGGCGGCAGAGACAATGCGCAGGGCAGAGCGCAGATACTGGCTATCCTTGAGCAATTGGGCATAACGCATCTGGCGTTGCAGTATCTCGACCAGCTTTCCGGCGGTCAGCGGCAGTTAGTGGGTCTGGCGCAATCGCTAATTCGTCGCCCTGAACTTCTGTTGCTGGATGAGCCGCTCAGCGCGCTGGATTTAAACTATCAGTTTCACGTAATGGATCTCGTGCGTCGGGATACCCAGGCGCAAAATAGGGTGACGATAGTCGTGGCGCATGACATTAATATTGCACTGCGTCATGGTGACCATGTCCTGATGCTAAAAGACGGCAGGCTGGTCGCCAGCGGCGCGCCGGAGACGGTGATTACTGCGGAGCGTCTGGCTGAAGTGTACCGGGTACGAGGACGCGTGGAGCGCTGTTCGCAGGGGAAATTGCAGGTGGTGCTGGACGGCGTGATCGCTGTTTAAGACGTATTGCCTGATGGCGCTGCGCTTATCCGGCCTACCCATTGCTCGTAGGCCGGATAAGGCAGCTATACCGCCATCCGGCAAAGGTGATTACTTCGCTTTACCCTGATTCGCCACGGCAGCCGCTTTCGCGGCGATTTCGTCAGCGTTGCCCAGATAGTAATGTTTGAGCGGCTTGAAGTTTTCGTCGAACTCATACACCAGCGGCACGCCGGTCGGGATGTTTAATTCAAGAATCTCATCTTCGCTCATGTTATCCAGGTATTTCACCAGCGCACGCAATGAGTTACCGTGAGCGGCGATGATCACGCGCTCACCGCTCTTCATACGCGGCAGGATGGTGTCGTTCCAGTAAGGAATAACGCGGTCGATGGTCAGCGCCAGACTTTCGGTCAACGGCAGCTCTTTCTCGCTCAGTTTGGCATAACGTGGATCGTGACCCGGATAACGCTCATCATCTTTGGTTAGTTCCGGCGGCGTTACGGCAAAACCGCGGCGCCACTGCTTAACCTGCTCGTCACCATATTTTTCGGCCGTTTCCGCTTTATTCAGCCCCTGCAACGCGCCATAGTGACGTTCGTTGAGTTTCCAGGACTTTTCCACCGGCAGCCACGCCTGATCCAGTTCATCCAGTACGTTCCACAGCGTATGGATAGCGCGTTTCAGTACGGAAGTGTAGGCAAAATCAAAGCTGAAACCTTCTTCTTTTAGCAGTTTACCTGCTGCTTTTGCTTCGCTTACGCCTTTTTCAGACAGGTCAACATCATACCAGCCGGTGAAACGGTTCTCTTTGTTCCATTGACTTTCACCGTGACGTACCAGAACCAGCTTAGTTACAGCCATACTCTCACTCCTATAAATCATATGTAATGATAATAATTCTCATTATATTGCCGCGAGGTGTTGGCGGCAATGCTTACGCATAACCATAGCGAAAATAGTGGCGCAGTGTAAGGTTCTTGTGAACTCAGAGTTGCGATTTTGTCTTTAAGTGGTGGAGGTTTGAGCAGGGCAATGGCGCGTAGGCCCGATAAGCTTGCGTCATCGGGCATGTAGCGGCATATCGTTAGAACGGAATAAACTGATACTCGGTCAGGCTGGCGTACTCCTCGCCAGGGCGAAGGATACAGTCAGGCTGCGGCCATTCAGGATGATTCGGGCTGTCCGGCAGCAGTTCGCTTTCCAGCGCCAGCCCTTGCCAGTCGGCATAAGGTTCCGGCCCGCGGGAAGGCGTACCCGCCAGATAATTGCCGGAATAAAACTGTAGCGCCGGGGCGGTGGTGTAAACCATCATTTGTAGCTTTCCATCCTGTGACCACAGACGGGCCGCCGGCTTTTTGCCATCACCCTGCGTCTGTAGCAGGAAAGCATGGTCGTAGCCTTTAACCTTGCGCTGATCGTCATCGGCGAGAAACTCGCTGGCAATGACTTTTGGCATTCGGAAGTCAAACGAGGTATTGGCTACCGATTTTAGCCCCTGGCGTGGAATACCGGATTCATCTACCGGCAGATACTCATCCGCCAGAATTTGCAGCTTATGTTGGCGCACGTCGGTCCGATCGCCGTCCAGATTAAAATAGACGTGGTTGGTCAAATTCACCGGACAGGGTTTATCGACCGTCGCCCGGTAGGTGATGGATATTCTATTGTCATCGGTCAGACGATATTGCGCCGTGGCGCAAAGATGGCCGGGAAAGCCCTGGTCGCCGTCATCAGAGGTGAGCGCGAATAATACCTGGCGATCGTTCTGGTTCACAATTTGCCAGCGGCGCTTGTCAAAGCCTTCCGGTCCGCCGTGTAACTGGTTCTCGCCCTGGCTTGGGCTTAACTGTACGGTTTCGCCGGCAAACGTATAGCGGCTATTAGCGATACGGTTCGCGTAACGGCCAATAGAGGCGCCGAGGAACGACGTCTGTCCAGGGTAGTGTTCCGGGCTGGCGCAGCCCAGCAATGCTTCCCGAACGCTGCCGTCAGACAGCGGAATACGGGCGGAAAGAAGAGTGGCTCCCCAGTCCATCAGCGTTACCACCATCCCTGCGCTGTTGCGCAGGGTTAGCAGGCGGTACGGTTGACCATCGGGGGCCAGTGCGGGCGTTTCATTTAGCACTGTCCTGCTCCTTGTGACGGTTTGCATACATAAAAGGTTTCTTTGATTCCGGTTTTCGCTTCGTACTGTTGCGCAACGGCCTGCTGCACAGCGGGAACCAGATCTTCCGGGATCAGCGCGACAACACACCCGCCAAAGCCGCCGCCGGTCATGCGCACGCCGCCTCGATCGCCGATGGTCGCTTTGACGATGTCTACCAGCGTGTCTATCTGCGGGACGGTAATTTCGAAATCATCGCGCATTGAGGCATGGGACTCCGCCATCAGTTGGCCCATACGTTGCAAATCACCTTTCTCCAGCGCGCTTGCCGCTTCAACGGTGCGCGCATTTTCGCTCAATACATGGCGAACACGTTTTGCGACTACCGGGTCCAGTTCGCTGGCAACGGCATTGAACGCCTCAAGGCTGACATCGCGCAGGGCCGGCTGCTGGAAGAAACGGGCGCCGGTTTCGCACTGTTCACGGCGGGTATTATACTCGCTGCCCACCAGCGTGCGCTTAAAGTTACTATTGATGATCACCACGGCGACACCTTTCGGCATGGAAACCGCTTTGGCGCCGAGCGTACGGCAATCAATCAGCAACGCATGATCTTTTTTGCCGAGCGCAGAGATGAGCTGATCCATAATGCCGCAGTTACAGCCGACAAACTGGTTCTCGGCCTCTTGTCCGTTGAGCGCAATTTGCGCGCCGTCCAGCGGCAGGTGATAAAGCTGCTGGAAGACGGTGCCCACCGCCACTTCCAGCGAAGCGGAGGAGCTTAACCCGGCGCCCTGCGGCACATTGCCGCTGATGACCATATCCACGCCGCCAAACGCGTTGTTACGCTGCTGCAGGTGTTTCACTACGCCGCGCACATAGTTAGACCACTGCTGGCTATCGTGGGTCACGATCGGCGCATCCAGTGAAAATTCGTCCACCTGATTGTCGTAATCGGCGGCAATCACCCGTATGGTACGATCGTCGCGCGGCGCACAGCTAATTACGGTCTGGTAATCAATAGCGCAGGGCAGAACAAAACCATCATTGTAATCAGTGTGCTCGCCGATCAGATTGACGCGGCCTGGCGCCTGAATCGTGTGGGTGGCAGGGTAGCCGAAAATTTCAGCAAACAGCGCGCGCGTTTTCTCTTTCAGATTCATTTTTATACTCCGGATTCGCGAAAATGGATGTCGCTGACCGCGCGCAGGCGTTCAGCCGCTTGTTCTGCGGTTAAATCACGCTGGGTTTCCGCCAGCATTTCATAGCCGACCATAAATTTACGGACGGTCGCAGAGCGCAGCAGCGGCGGATAAAAGTGCGCGTGCAACTGCCAGTGCGCGTTTTCTTCACCGTTAAACGGCGCGCCGTGCCAGCCCATTGAGTAGGGGAAGGAACACTGGAACAGGTTGTCATAACGACTGGTCAGCTTTTTCAACGCCAGCGCCAGAGAGTCGCGCTGCTCGTCGTTTAAATCGGTAATGCGCAGGACATGCGTTTTGGGTAACAGGAGCGTTTCGAACGGCCACGCCGCCCAGTAAGGCACCACCGCCAGCCAGTGTTCGGTTTCGACCACGGTGCGGCTGCCGTCCGCCAGTTCCCGCTGGACATAATCCACCAGCATTGGCGAGCGCTGCTCGGCGAAATAGGCTTTTTGTAAACGATCTTCGCGTTCGGCCTCATTCGGCAGAAAGCTGTTGGCCCAGACCTGCCCATGCGGATGCGGGTTCGAACAGCCCATCGCCGCGCCTTTATTTTCAAAGACCTGCACCCACGGATAGGTTTTGCCTAACTCGGCGGTCTGCGTCTGCCAGGTTCTGACGATTTCCGTCAGCGCGGGCAGGCTCAACTCCGGCAGCGTTTTACTGTGATCGGGAGAAAAGCAGATCACGCGGCTGGTGCCGCGCGCGCTCTGACAGCGCATCAGCGGATCGTGGCTGTCCGGCGCATCCGGCGTATCGGCCATCAGCGCCGCGAAATCGTTAGTAAAGACGTAAGTCCCTTTGTAATCGGGATTTTTATCGCCGGTGACACGCGTATTGCCCGCACACAGGAAGCAGTCCGGATCGTGGGCCGGCAGCATTTGCTGAGACGGCGTTTCCTGCGCCCCCTGCCAGGGGCGTTTTGCGCGATGCGGCGAAACCAGAACCCACTGGCCGGTAAGCGGGTTATAACGGCGATGCGGATGATCGATGGGATTAAATGGGGTCATAACAACGTCCTTAATCTGGGTATCCCTGCGGATGGCGTGACTGCCAGTGCCAGGTGTCCTGCGCCATTTCGTCAAGCGTGCGGGTGACGCGCCAGTTCAGCTCGCGATCGGCTTTGCTGGCATCCGCCCAATACGCCGGGAGATCGCCGTCGCGGCGCGGCGCGAAGTGGTAATTAATGGGTTTACCGCAGGCTTTACTAAAGGCGTTGACCACATCCAGGACGCTACTGCCGACACCCGCGCCGAGGTTATAAATATGTACGCCGGATTTGTCCGCCAGTTTTTCCATCGCCACGACGTGCCCGTCGGCTAAGTCCATAACGTGAATGTAATCGCGTACGCCGGTGCCATCCTCGGTCGGGTAATCGTTGCCGAAAACGGCGAGCGATTCGCGACGACCCACGGCGACCTGGGCGATATAGGGCATCAGGTTATTCGGAATACCTTGCGGATCTTCTCCCATGTCGCCCGACGGGTGCGCGCCGACCGGGTTGAAATAACGCAGCAGCGCAATACTCCACTCCGGCTGGGCTTTTTGCAGATCGGTGAGGATCTGTTCTACCATCAATTTACTTTTGCCGTAGGGGCTTTGCGGCGTGCCGGTAGGAAAACTTTCGACGTAAGGGATCTTGGGCTGATCGCCATAAACGGTGGCAGAGGAGCTAAAAATAAGGTTTTTAACGTTGGCCGCACGCATGGCGCTGACCAACCGCAGCGTACCGTTGACGTTGTTGTCATAGTACTCCAGCGGCCTGGCGACCGATTCGCCGACGGCTTTCAGGCCGGCAAAGTGAATCACGGTATCAATCGCGTGATCGTGCAGAATTTCGGTTATAAGCGCTTCGTTGCGAATATCGCCTTCGACAAAGGTCGGGTGCTTACCGCCCAAACGTTCAATCACGGGCAGCACGCTGCGCTTGCTGTTGCAGAGGTTATCGAGGATGACGACGTCATGACCATTTTGCAGCAATTGTACGCAGGTATGACTTCCAATGTAACCGCTACCACCTGTAACCAATACTCTCATAATTCGCTCCGTTAAGCCTATGGTATGGAATAACCATAGCATAACAAAGATGCGAAAAGTGTGACATGTAATAAATTAGTGGAATCGTTTACACAATGGTGATTTTACGCATTTGTATCGATTAAATGATTACAAATCATCTGGCTTGAGAATGCTTCTGCTTTTTATCCGAAAAAAAGGCGCGTTACGCGCCTGGGAATAAAACGGACGGGGCAGGAGCTGTCAGTCTTTTTTACGCGAGAGTAGCTTCCTGGCGAGCGCCCCGACAGCGATGACGCCGATAGCGGTCACTTTCCAGAATTTAAGTAACGCGATACCGAGCATAGCAAGCAGTCCTACTTTCTTGGCCGCGATACCGCCAATCAGCGCGGCGAGCCCATACTCCGCTATTTTGTCCGTTGATTCGTTGAAGTCAGCGTAGCGTTGTCCAGCGTTGAACTTGACGGAACTGAGAATTCTTTTCGCCAGAGGGATTTCGTGGTCAACAGAACCTCTGTCGGTCACCAGATTTAAAGAAAAATAGCCTTCACGTCCCAGCAGATAGGTGTTGTAGTTCACGCCTTGTTCATTCAGTGGTTCGTTGGTGCCGATATCCTGGATGGCGGCGGACCAGATCAGACGATGATTGGTTGCATCGTAGGTAGGCTTCTCGATCCAGCCAATAATTTCTATCGGCTCAATGCCTTTTGCAATACGATCTTTATTCGCTTCTTTTGTGCCTTTGCGCAGGTTATCCATTAATTCATCGGCATCCCAATTTTTTGCATCATCATCTTTTACATAACCAGAATCATCATATTCGATAGAAATAAATCCATTCATTTCCTTTTTAAATACGAGACCGTAAAAATATTCATCGTCAACATAGTTACCAATTTCACGCATAAATACCGCCGCTTCTTTTGCGGGTATCCAGGTAAATCCTTCCGGCAGATTAAGCGTGGCTTTATCACCTAAACTAATCTTTGTCGGACCCGCAACGGCGGCGCGACTCATGCCTTCAACAGCGACCTCAACGGCGGTTTTACGCGCTTCCTGCGCAGCGGTAGGCTTTTGCTCAGCATAACTGCCGGGGCAAAATAACATGGCTGCCAGTAAAAATAGTATTATTTGTGGAAAACGAAAAGCCATAATGAATCCCTTATATTCACATACGACATCATTGTCGAAAATTTCAGGATTATTATGACAATGAGGCGGTCAGCGATTCAAGAGATAGTAAGCTTATCGACCGTTATTATTATTCTTAATAAAAGGAGAGTGGTTCCAGAATGGCGCGCGGCGCCATTCTGATAATACATTTAATTATTGCATCGTCCGGAAACGTACTTATAACGTTCGCCATCTGGTACAAATTCCAGCCGGTGGGTAATACAGGCAGGCGCATCCTCTGCATGATGGGAAACGAACAGCAGTTGGGTCTCTCCCTGGCGAATTAATACATCTACAAAACGGCGTACCAGTTGGCGGTTCAGCGGGTCCAACCCTTGCAGCGGCTCATCCAGAATCAACACTGTCGGATGTTTAACTAGCGCGCGCACGATCAGCGCCAGCCGCTGCTGTCCCCAGGAGAGACTGTGGAAGGGGGCATCCGCCGTACGCTTATCGATTCCCAGAATATCCAGCCACTGTTGCGCCAGTTTTCGTTGCCTGTCTGAAACGGCCTGGTAAATGCCGATAGAATCGAAATAGCCGGAGAGAATGACATTGCGCACCGTGGTACTGACGCGGTAATCCAGATGTAAACTGCTGCTGACGTAGCCGATATGTTTTTTGATATCCCAGATTGTTTCGCCGCTTCCTCGCCGCCGCCCGAACAGCGTAAGAGCGTTGCTGTAGCCTTGCGGATGATCGCCAGTAATAAGGCTAAGCAACGTAGACTTACCCGCTCCGTTAGGACCGACGATCTGCCAGTGTTCGCCCGGATTGACTCGCCAGCTTAGGTGGTGGAGGATAGGGCGATCGTTATACGAGACTACGCCATCGTTAAGTACGATCCGTGGTTCGCCATCGGGTAACGCATGGCGGGCGGAAGGTTCGTCCGGTTCGGGTAATTGTACGTCGGTCAGACGCTCGCTGTGCGCGAGTTGAGCGACCAACGCCCGTTGCAGTAACTCTGTCGTCGTTCCGGTCTCCGCCAGCGTACAGTCGGCAAGCACGCCGGCAAACTGCACGAAGTCCGGGATCTCATCAAAACGGTTGAGTACCAGCGCCAGGGTCATACCCGCCTGGTTCAACGCCGTCAGGCGTTGCGCCAGTTGTTGACGGGCGGTCACGTCAAGCCCGTCGAACGGTTCATCAAGGATTAATAACTCCGGCTCAGACATCAGCGCCTGACATAGCAGCGCTTTTCGCGTCTCGCCGGTAGAAAGGTATTTAAAACGCCTGTCGAGTAAAGCGGAAATGCCGAACTGCTGCGCCAGCATCGCACAGCGGGCAGGATGGTGAACTTCATCCTGAATAATTTCCGCGGTAGTGCGCCCGGTATCGTCTTCGCCAGGACTGAGCATATCGGTGTTATTACGTTGCCACTCATCGCTGACCAGCTTTTGCAATTGTTCAAAGGACAGACGAGTAATGCGGGTAAACCGGCACTGGCGCTCGCCAGTTAATAACGGCAGTTCACCCGCCAGCGCGCGGGCGAGCGCCGACTTCCCGCTCCCGTTAGCCCCAACGAATGCCCAGCTATCGCCCGCATTGAGCGTCAGCGAATCCAGATGAAGTGTTTTTGTATCGCTCAGACGAAACGTGCCTTGCGAAATTTGCAACGATGACATTTTGCATCCCATTTTTTGCAGCGATGAATGACAGGGATACGTCTTTCGGCAACGGATGTCAATGTGCTTAGCACAACGTTGCAATAATCACTCTGTCCGCATTAAACCAGGCAATCACGTCATCGCCTTCCTTTAACGTGGCGGCATCTGAAGTCGGTATCGTGGCGCACAGCGTCTGGCCGTCCGGCAGCGCCATCAACACTTCACACTGTTCCGCGCCGCGCTCGATATGGCTGATCGTTCCCGACAACTGATTGTCAGCGGCGCGCGCAACGGCTGCATCCCGGGTAATGCCAACCCACGGCGCTTTTAGCAGGATCAGCACTTCTTTTCCCTCCTCCAGGCCGAGACGCTCGCCGCTTTGCGCCGTCAGCGCGACTTTGAGCCGCGTTTTGCCGTCGGCCAGCAGCACGTCGACATGCTGTTGCACCTGATCGCGATCGCGGGCGGTAATGGTGCCGAACCACTGATTTCGGGCGCTGGTTTGCAGTGAAAAGCGGGAGATAGCGGCCAGCAGACTGTCAAGCGGCAGGGCGTCATCGTCGCTTAACACATCGAACGCTTTTTGCTGAATTTGGCCCAGCAAATCGTAAAGCTGGATCAGACGCTGGCCATAGCGGGTTAATACCGCGCCGCCGCCGCCTTTGCCGCCCGTTGCGCGTTCAACCAGCATATGTTCGCTAAGCTGGTTCATGTCGTTTATCGCATCCCAGGCGCTCTTATAGCTGATTCCCGCGTCTTTCGCGCCCTGACTAATCGAGCCGGAAAGCGCAATGTGTTTCAGCAGAGAGATACGTCGGGGATCGGCAAAAAGCTTTTGCTGAAGTTTCAGGGTAAGAAGGATTTCGGCCTGCATAACCAGCTCCTGGTAAAAAGACTATTGTGACTGAAAAGCGCGTCAGCGCAAAGCCGACCGCACAAAAGGGGAGTGCTTTTCTGTGTGATGCGGTTAAAATACAAAAAGGACTATATCTGGAGTTGCCCATGTTAGAGTTATTAAAAAGTCTGGTATTCGCCGTCATCATGGTACCGGTAGTGATGGCCATCATCCTCGGTCTGATTTACGGTCTGGGTGAGGTGTTCAACATTTTTTCCGGTATCGGTCAGAAAGACCAGTCCAGACAGAACCGCTGATTTCCCCAAACGCCCGCTCAGTCGGGCGTTTTTGTTACTCAAGATCCTGCTTTTCCTGCCGATATTTTCTGTGTTTAATCGTTAATGGGTATGAATAACCGCTGGGAAACCCCTGAGATTATCGTTATATTGTCGTTTACATAACGAAACGCACAAGGAGTTACAGATGGCGCATTCCTGGTTACGCCTGGTCGCAGGGGCGACATTATCTTTCGTCATCGCTGGTCATGCGCTGGCGGATGAAGGCAAGATCACCGTATTTGCCGCCGCGTCGCTAACGAACGCGATGCAAGACATTGCGGCAGAATATAAAAAAGAGAAAAATGTGGATGTGGTCTCCTCATTCGCCTCCTCTTCAACGCTGGCGCGCCAGATAGAAGCGGGCGCGCCGGCGGATCTGTTCATCTCTGCTGACCAGAAATGGATGGATTACGCAGCCGATAAAAAAGCGGTGGATACCACGACGCGCGAAACATTGCTTGGCAATAGCCTGGTGGTGGTAGCGCCGAAAGCCAGCGAGCAGAAACCGTTTACCATCGACAACAAAACGGACTGGATTCGTCTGCTGAACGGCGGACGTCTGGCGGTGGGCGATCCGCAACACGTACCGGCGGGAATTTATGCCAAAGAAGCGCTGCAAAAGTTGGGCGCATGGCAAACGCTTGAACCGAAACTGGCGCCGGGCGAGGATGTGCGCGGCGCGTTGGCGCTGGTCGAACGTAACGAAGCGCCTTTGGGCATTGTATACGGTTCTGATGCGGTCGCCAGCAAGGGGGTCAACGTGGTGGCGACGTTCCCGGAAGATTCACATAAAAAAGTGGAATACCCCATCGCTATCGTGGAGGGGCATAAAAATGCGACCGTCAGCGCGTTCTATGATTACCTGAAAGGACCGCAGGCCTCGGCAATCTTTAAACGTTATGGATTTACGACGAAGTAATGATACTGACCGATCCAGAATGGCAGGCTGTCCTTCTTAGCCTGAAAGTGTCTTCCCTGGCCGTGCTGTTTAGCCTGCCGTTTGGGATCTTTTTTGCCTGGTTACTGGTGCGATGCCGGTTTCCGGGCAAAGCCTTACTTGATAGTGTCCTGCATCTGCCGCTGGTGCTGCCGCCGGTGGTGGTCGGCTATCTGCTGCTGGTGTCGATGGGGCGACGCGGGTTTATTGGCCAGTGGCTGTATGACTGGTTCGGTCTCACGTTTGCCTTTAGCTGGCGCGGCGCCGTGCTGGCGGCGGCGGTGATGTCCTTCCCGCTGATGGTGCGGGCCATTCGGCTGGCGCTGGAGGGGGTGGATATCAAGCTTGAACAGGCCGCCAGAACGCTGGGCGCCGGGCGCTGGCGCGTTTTTCTGACTATCACCTTACCGCTTACCCTGCCGGGTATTATTGTTGGTACGGTGCTGGCGTTTGCCCGTTCGCTTGGCGAATTTGGCGCGACCATTACCTTTGTTTCCAATATTCCGGGCGAAACCCGCACCATACCTTCCGCCATGTATACTTTGATTCAGACGCCTGGCGGGGAGAGCGCGGCGGCGAGGCTGTGCGTGATTTCGATTGTATTAGCGCTGATTTCGCTATTAATTTCTGAATGGCTGGCGCGGATGAGCCGTGAACGGACGGGGCGCTAACCATGCTGGAGCTTAATTTTTCCCAGACGCTGGGAACGCACTGTTTAACCCTCAACGAAACGCTGCCAGCCAGTGGGATCACGGCTATCTTTGGCGTCTCTGGCGCGGGAAAAACCTCGCTGATTAATGCCATTAGCGGTTTAACTCGCCCGCAAAAAGGACGCATCGCGCTGAATGGCCGGGTGTTGCATGACGCGGAAAACGGTATCTGTTTAACGCCGGAAAAGCGCCGCATCGGTTATGTTTTCCAGGATGCGCGCCTGTTCCCCCATTACAAAGTACGCGGCAATTTGCGCTACGGCATGGCGAAAAGCATGACCGGCCAGTTTGATAAGCTGGTGTCGCTGCTGGGAATTGAAGCGTTGCTTGATCGCCTGCCGGGGAGCCTGTCCGGCGGAGAAAAACAGCGCGTAGCGATAGGCCGGGCATTGCTCACCGCCCCGGAGTTGCTGCTGTTGGACGAACCGTTGGCCTCGCTGGATATCCCGCGAAAACGCGAATTACTGCCGTACCTGCAACGGCTGGCGCGGGAAATCAATATTCCCATGCTGTATGTCAGCCATTCTCTCGATGAAATTCTCCACCTGGCGGATAAAGTCATGGTGCTGGAGGATGGACAGGTTAAAGCGTTTGGCCCGCTGGAGGAGGTCTGGGGAAGCAGCGTTATGCACCCGTGGCTGCCGAAAGAGCAACAGAGCAGTATTCTGAAAGTCAGCGTGCTGGAGCATCACCCGCATTATGCCATGACCGCCCTGGCGCTTGGCGACCAGCACCTGTGGGTAAATAAACTCAATCAGCCGCTGCAATCCACACTGCGTATTCGTATACAGGCGTCGGATGTCTCGCTGGTACTACAGCCGCCGCAGCAGACCAGTATCCGCAACGTATTGCGGGCAAAAGTGGCGAATTGCTATGACGATAACGGGCAGGTGGAAGTCCAGCTTGAGATAGGCGGCAGAACGCTGTGGGCGCGAATAAGCCCGTGGGCCAGGGATGAGCTGAATATCAAGCCTGGCCTGTGGCTTTACGCGCAGGTGAAAAGCGTTTCTATCACCGCCTGACTATAGCAGGTGGGTGTAAATAAATTTGGCGATGCTATCGGTAGTGTTATCGCCGATCACGACGTCAGCGCGCGCTTTCACCGCCTCATCGGCGTTGCCCATCGCAACGCCGGTGCCTGCCGCCTCCAGCATACTGATGTCGTTGTAGTTATCGCCGAAAGCGATCACATTTTTCATTGACCCTCCCTGCGCTTCTATCCACTGGGTAAGGCGCTTGCCTTTACTGTTGCCTTTGCGCGCGATATCCACCTGATCGTGCCATGACCATTCGCACTCCAGGCCAAGCGCCTGTTCAACATGCTGACCGAACCGCTGTAGTCTGGGAATATCTTCATCGGTAAGCGCAAACTTCCACACGGCATTCACGTCGCGCGCCGCCTGCGCTAACGAAGAGACCTGTGTAAAGGTCGGACGTTGTTCCGGCGGCAAGGTCTGCGCCCACCGGGAGGTACGCACGACGTGGCCGGTTGGGTGTTCGTAAAGCATAGCGTCATCAACATACATCAGGCCGTGAATCTGATGCTCATCCAGTAAATCAATCAACTGCAACGCCTTATCCACGGGCATAGGATCGGCATCCAGGACAGTTTTAGCTTGATAATCATACAAATAGGTGCCGTTGCAGCAAATAGCAGGTGTTTCCAGCGCCAGCGCCTGATAAAAAGGATGAATAGCAACGTGATGGCGACCAGTGACAATGATAAGTTGAAAGCCCGCCTCTTTGGCGCGTGATAGCGCTTCAAGCGAGGAGGGGAGTAAGGTTTTATGCGGGGTTAATAATGTTCCGTCTAAATCGAGGGCAATCACGCGTGCAGTCATAATTTTTTCCAGATTAAGAGTAATAATTCCGTCTGTCGGCATGGTACACCGGGACGGTAAGCAGACAAAATTCTGCGTCTGAATTCAGCATTCGCCGTCAAAAGCGACTACGTTAAGCTGTGTCCTGTTATTGCAGCTACATGCCATATGCAAAGGAGTATTCATGAAACAAACAGTCTATACCGCCAGCCCTGAGAGTCAGCAAATTCACGTCTGGAGCCTGAACCACGAAGGGACGCTGACGCTGGTGCAGGTCGTGGATGTGCCCGGTCAGGTTCAGCCGATGGTGGTCAGTCCGGATAAACGCTACCTCTATGTCGGCGTGCGCCCGGAGTTTCGTGTCCTGGCGTATCGTATTGCGCCGGATGATGGCGTGCTGACGTTTGCCGCCGAATCCGCCCTGCCGGGTAGCCCGACCCATATTTCTACCGATCATCATGGTCGTTTTGTCTTTGTCGGATCGTATAACGCCGGTAATGTCAGCGTGACGCGCTTACAGGATGGCCTGCCGGTTGAGTTGGTGGATGTGGTGGAGGGGCTGGACGGCTGCCACTCGGCAAATATTACGCCTGATAACCGTACTCTGTGGGTGCCTGCGCTAAAACAGGATCGCATTTGTCTGTTTACGCTAAGCGATGACGGCCATCTGGTGGCCCAGGAGCCGGCGGAAGTAAATACAGTTGAAGGGGCAGGCCCGCGTCATATGGTCTTCCACCCGAATCGACAATATGCGTATTGCGTCAATGAACTGAACAGTTCGGTGGATGTCTGGCAGCTTAAAAATCCGCATGGCGAGATAGAGTGCGTACAAACGCTGGATATGATGCCCGCCGATTTTTCCGATACCCGCTGGGCGGCGGATATTCATATTACGCCGGATGGACGGCATCTGTATGCCTGTGACCGCACCGCCAGTCTGATTACCGTCTTTAGTGTCTCCGAAGACGGCAGCGTACTGAGCGTTGAAGGCTTCCAGCCGACGGAAGTCCAACCGCGCGGCTTTAATATCGACAATAGCGGAAAATACCTGATTGCTGCGGGTCAAAAATCACATCATATCGCGGTCTATGAAATTACGGGCACTCAGGGGTTGCTGACGGAAAAAGGCCGTTATGCCGTCGGCCAGGGGCCAATGTGGGTTGTAGTGAACGCGTACTAAAGCGTTGTGTGCCGGAGGGCGGCGGGCTGGAGCTCATCAAGGCAGGATGCCTGATTAATTTCGATAAACATCGCTTGCAGTAAAACCACGGGCCGCCACATCTGCTGCGGCGGCCCGTTTATAAGCCTGAACCGGAACGGCGATTACTGCTTAGGTTCCGCCACCACTTTACTGCCAACACCGCGGTTGTTGTATTCCCACATGCGGTTGTAGTTCGTGTCGTTCAGATTACGCTGCACCTCGTCTTTGTCATCCACGGTTCCCGTATTTCCGGCAAACGGACGTTTCGAGATGACCGCGTCGGCCCACGGTTTGGCAACGTTGAAGCCCTCGTTAATCACGCTGTCGCGGATCACTACCTGACCGTTGGTGTTGGCGTCGACATCCAGCGAGCGGCCAAGCTGCGCAACGCCATCGCCGGAGGCGTTAAAGCGGCTGTTGATCGCCAAAAAGCCATAGTAAATATTGGACAGCGTCGCCGGGGCGAAAACGTAGGCTTCCTGCTGTGTGCGGGAGTTGACGACCTGGAAGTTGGTGTTATCGAACACCACGGCGCCGCGTCCGGAAACCATATCCACATCGCCTTCAATGTAGCTGTTCGTCACCAGCGTACGCGGCTGGCGATCGGTTTGCAGACGGTTCTGCACGCCGCTGTTGGTCACAAAGAAGGTGTTCTGGCGGCCAAGGATATTGACCTTGTTAATCTGGACTTTGTCGCCATCGGTACGCAGCGCCACCGCCGGATGGTTTCCGGCATCGACGCTGTCGCCCAGCGTGTTCTCGATGGTCAGATTTTGTAGCTGCAGACCGTTATTCTGCGACCAGAACGCGGCAGAACACATCACACCGATCGTCGCGGCGTGTTTGCTTTGGCAGTTATCGAACATATACCAGGCGGGTTTACCAGGCATATATTTCCCGCCGGGATTCACCGCGCGGCGCCAGTCAGCGACACTCATTTCACCATCAATCGCCATCCCAATTTTCACATCGATCGGTTTTTCACCGGTCCCGTACAGGGTCAGACTTCCCGGCGCGGCGGGAACATACACGGTCCCCTGATAGTCGCCCGGCATAATAGCAATGTACTGGCGTTTGTTCGTGCGTTTAACCATTGCCGCATCGACCGCGGCCTGAATCGAGGTGTGCGTAACGCCTGGCGTACCTGCCGGCCCCACCACAAAGTCAGGCTGTGCGGGCAGGGTAATCGGCGACGGCGACCACGGGGCGGTATTCGGCGTCAGGGAGGCAAAATAGCGCGCCGCAACGAAGTTTTTCGCTTCATTTGCCGACAGAATTGGGCGCGAGGCGGTGCCAGGCGCGGTTTGATCGGAAGGGATCTGATCGGGTGGCGTAGAGCTACAGGCGCTCAGCGTCACGCCAAAAGCCAGTGCCAGCGCCAGACGGGAAACCGATAATGTATTCACAGGTTGCTCCGGGCTTGAAAAAGTTAAATGACATCCATTGAAGCCTGCTTTTTTATACTAAGTTGAACGAAACGGGAAGGCGAAAAGGTAAAAAGTTCCTTTTCAGGCCGGAAACACCTGTAGCATCAGATAGTTTTATCACAATTAAGCAACAACTTTCGCGCTTTGAGTTGACAATCCGGAGCAGAAAGAAAATAAATGTCTATACAACCCATGACAGGCAAGAGAGCGACAGGAATGCGGCAACTTTTACCGGGCGATACTGTCTGGCGAAACATCAGGCTGGCGACAATGGACCCGCAGCAGCAAGCCCTGTACGGGCTGGTGGATAATCAGGCGCTGATTGTGCGCGAAGGGCATATTTGCGATATCGTGCCAGAGACGCAGCTTCCTGTCAGCGGGGACAATATCCATGATATGCAGGGACGACTGGTAACCCCGGGACTTATCGATTGCCACACGCATCTGGTGTTTGCCGGTAACCGCGCCGCAGAGTGGGAACAGCGGCTTAACGGCGCGTCATACCAGCATATTAGCGCTCAGGGCGGCGGCATTAACGCGACGGTATCAGCAACCCGCGCCTGTGCGGAGGAGACGCTCTACCTGCTGGCGCGCGAACGCATGATGCGCCTTGCCAGCGAAGGCGTTACGCTGCTGGAGATTAAATCCGGCTATGGTCTGGAGCTGGCGACAGAAGAAAAGCTGTTGCGCGTCGCTGCAAAACTTGCCGCCGAAAACGCTATCGACATTAGCCCCACGCTATTGGCCGCTCATGCTACGCCAGCGGAGTATCGTGACGACCCGGACGGCTACATCACTCTGGTCTGCGAGACGATGATTCCGCAGCTCTGGCAAAAAGGGTTATTTGATGCGGTAGACCTCTTTTGCGAGAGCGTCGGCTTTAATGTGGCGCAGAGTGAGCGCGTATTGCAGACGGCGAAGGCGTTAGGTATTCCCGTTAAAGGCCATGTTGAGCAGCTTTCGCTGTTGGGCGGCGCGCAGTTGGTGAGCCGTTATCAGGGCTTATCGGCGGATCATATCGAATATCTTGATGAAGCGGGCGTCGCGGCGATGCGTGACGGCGGTACTGTCGGCGTATTATTGCCCGGCGCGTTTTATTTTCTGCGCGAGACGCAGCGCCCGCCGGTAGAACTGCTGCGCCGCTATCAGGTGCCTGTCGCCGTCGCCAGCGATTTCAATCCCGGCACCAGCCCGTTTTGCAGTTTGCATCTGGCGATGAATATGGCCTGCGTACAGTTTGGTCTGACGCCGGAAGAGGCATGGGCGGGCGTTACGCGCCATGCCGCTCGCGCGCTGGGAAGACAGGCGACGCATGGGCAGATCAGGGCCGGCTACCGGGCGGATTTTGTGGTGTGGGATGCTGAACAGCCGGTAGAGATAGTGTATGAGCCGGGGCGTAACCCTTTATATCAGCGGGTATACAGAGGACAAATCTCATGACGCAATGGTATCCGGCTTCTCCGGCGCTCTGGCAGGGGCGCGATGACAGTATAGAAGCGCCGGATGCGCGGCGTCTGTTTCAGACCGTCACGCGCAGCGAGACCTTTTCCCCCGAAAACTGGCAGCAAAAGATCGCGTTAATGGGATTTGCCTGCGACGAGGGGGTAAAACGCAATGCAGGGCGTCCCGGCGCGGCAGGCGCCCCGGACGCGTTGCGTAAAGCGCTGGCGAATATGGCCAGCCACCAGGGACATGAACGGCTGGTGGATTTAGGCAATTGGGTTGCGCCGACGCCCGATCTGGAAGGCGCGCAGCAGGCCTTGCGCGATGCGGTAAGCCGCTGTCTGCGGGCCGGGATGCGCACGCTGGTACTGGGCGGCGGGCATGAAACCGCGTTTGGACACGGCGCGGGGGTGCTGGACGCGTTTGCGCAGGAAAGCGTAGGGATCATTAATCTTGATGCGCATCTGGATCTCCGTCAGACCGACCGGGCAACATCCGGGACGCCGTTTCGTCAACTGGCGCAGCTATGCGACGCGCAGAGCCGCGCGTTTCATTATGCCTGTTTCGGCGTGAGCCGTGCGGCGAATACGCAGGCGTTGTGGCGGGAAGCGCAGTGGCGGAATGTTACCGTGGTGGAGGATCTGGACTGCCATGACGCGCTGGCGCAGATGGCGCAGTTTATCGACAAGGTGGATAAAATTTATCTGACTATCGATCTCGACGTATTGCCTGTCTGGGAAATGCCGGCCGTCTCCGCTCCCGCAGCGCTGGGCGTGCCGCTGATACAGGTTCTGCGTTTAATTGAGCCGGTTTGCCGCAGCGGAAAATTACAGGCGGCGGATCTGGTTGAGTTTAATCCACGCTTTGATGAAGATGGCGCAGCGGCGCGCGTGGCGGCGCGGCTTGGCTGGCAAATCGCGCACTGGTGGCGTTAATCTGTCATCCGGAAAACATTATCCGCATAAGGAAGGCTTCACGCATGTATTCATCCCGCTCCCGTTCTGCGCCTGCGCCTTTTTACGAAACGGTGAAACAGGACATCTGTAAAAAAATAGCCGGCGGCGTCTGGCAGCCGCACGATCGCATTCCGTCGGAAGCTGAACTGGTCGCTCAGTATGGCTTTAGCCGAATGACCATCAACCGGGCGCTGCGTGAGCTGACGGATGAAGGGTGGCTGGTACGTTTACAGGGCGTGGGGACGTTTGTCGCCGAACCGAAAGGCCAGTCCGCGCTGTTTGAAGTCCGCAGTATCGCCGAGGAGATTGCCGCCCGCCGTCATCAGCACCGTTGTGAGGTGCTCACGCTGGAGCGTGTGCGGGCAAACGCCATCCAGGCCAGCGCTCTCAACGTCAATGAGAGCGATGTCATTTTCCATTCCATCATGGTGCATTATGAAAACGATCTGCCGGTACAAATTGAAGATCGCTGCGTGAATGCGGATATTGCCGTGGATTACCTGACGCAGGATTACCGTCAGACCACGCCGCACGCTTATTTGTCGCGGATCGCGCCGCTAACGGAAGGGGAACATATTGTGGAGGCGGTGCGCGCCACGGCGCAAGAGTGCGCGTGGTTAACTATCAAAGAGCATGAGCCTTGTCTGCTCATTCGTCGTACAACCTGGTCCGCGTCGCGGATTGTTTCTCACGCCCGTTTACTTTTCCCCGGGTCGCGCTACCGGCTACAGGGACGATTTATCTCCTGAGCGGGCCGCTGCCGGAAAACGTGATTGCTGACACAATATAACAAAATTGTATCATTTTTGTTAATTCTATTCTTGTGCTTACTTGTATAGACAAGTATATGTCTGATTCTTATCTGTGGGTCTGCGGCGGTGCCTGATAGTGGCGTTTTAGCGTTATTTGGCGATGGCAGACCGATAATAATGAGGAGTCATTGCTATGCCTGAAAGCAAGTATCGTCAGCAGACTATCCGCGCGCCCCGAGGCACGGTATTAACGGCGAAAAGCTGGCTGACAGAAGCCCCGCTGCGGATGTTAATGAATAATCTCGATCCTGACGTGGCGGAAAATCCGCATGAGCTGGTGGTCTACGGCGGGATTGGTCGCGCCGCGCGCAACTGGGAATGCTATGACGCTATTGTTGATGCGCTCACCCGGCTGGAGGCGGACGAAACGTTGCTTATTCAGTCTGGCAAACCGGTCGGCGTATTTAAAACGCACGACAACGCGCCGCGGGTATTAATCGCCAACTCCAACCTGGTTCCCCACTGGGCGACATGGGAACACTTTAACGAACTGGATGCGAAAGGGCTGGCGATGTACGGTCAGATGACGGCTGGAAGCTGGATCTATATCGGCAGCCAGGGAATCGTGCAGGGAACATACGAAACCTTTGTCGAGGCGGGGCGTCAGCACTATAACGGCACGCTGGCGGGACGCTGGGTGCTGACCGCCGGACTGGGCGGCATGGGCGGCGCGCAACCGCTAGCCGCGACGCTGGCCGGAGCGTGTTCGCTGACGATTGAATGCCAGCAAAGCCGTATCGATTTTCGTCTGCGTACTCGCTACGTGGATGAGCAGGCCGCCACGCTGGATGACGCGCTGGCCCGCATTACGCGCTACACCCGCGAGGGGAAAGCCGTGTCCGTCGCCCTGTGCGCGAACGCGGCGGATATCCTGCCGGAACTGGTTAATCGCGGCGTGCGCCCGGACCTGGTGACCGATCAGACCAGCGCCCACGATCCGCTACATGGCTATTTACCCTCCGGCTGGCGCTGGGAGGAGTATCAGAAAAACGCGCAATCCGATCCCCACGGGACGATGCAGGCAGCGAAACGTTCCATGGCGGCACATGTTCGGGCGATGCTGGCGTTCAGTCAAATGGGCGTGCCGACCTTTGACTATGGCAACAATATTCGCCAGATGGCGAAAGAGATGGGGGTGGAAAACGCCTTTGATTTTCCGGGATTTGTGCCAGCCTATATTCGTCCGCTGTTCTGTCGTGGCATCGGGCCGTTTCGCTGGGTGGCGCTGTCCGGCGATCCGCAGGATATCTATAAAACCGATGCCAAAGTCAAAGAGATAGTGGCGGAGGATAAACATCTGCATCACTGGCTGGATATGGCGCGCGAGCGCATTCATTTTCAGGGGCTACCGGCGCGTATCTGCTGGGTAGGCCTGGAGTGGCGGCAAAAACTGGGGCTGGCGTTCAACGAAATGGTGCGTTGCGGCGAGGTATCCGCGCCCATTGTGATTGGCCGCGATCACCTGGATTCCGGTTCTGTCGCCAGCCCTAACCGTGAAACCGAAGCGATGAGCGACGGTTCCGACGCGGTTTCCGACTGGCCGCTGTTAAATGCGTTGCTGAATACCGCCAGCGGGGCGACATGGGTATCGCTCCATCATGGCGGCGGGGTGGGGATGGGTTTTTCGCAACACGCCGGTATGGTGATTGTCTGTGATGGCACTGACGAGGCCGCCGCGCGTATTCGCCGCGTGTTACACAACGATCCGGCGACGGGCGTCATGCGCCATGCCGATGCCGGATATGATCTCGCGGTGGAATGCGCTGTTGAGCAAGGTCTGAATTTACCGATGGTTGCGGCGACGCAGGGGAAAGGCTGATATGAACACCATGACACTCACTCCGGGGCAGTTAAGTCTCTCTCAACTGTACGATATCTGGCGTCATCCGGTACAGCTTCGGCTGGACGCCAGCGCCATTGACGGCATTAACGCCAGCGTCGCGTGCGTCAATGATATCGTTGCCGAAGGGCGTACCGCCTACGGCATCAACACCGGTTTCGGCCTGCTGGCGCAGACGCGCATCGCTGATGAAGACTTGCAAAATCTACAGCGATCGTTGGTGCTGTCTCACGCCGCGGGCGTAGGCGACCCACTGGATGACGCGATGGTGCGTCTGATCATGGTATTGAAAATCAATAGTCTGGCGCGCGGGTTTTCCGGGATTCGGTTGAGCCTGATAGAAGCGCTCATCGCTCTGGTGAATGCCGGCGTGTATCCGCTGATTCCGGCAAAAGGCTCGGTTGGCGCGTCGGGCGACTTAGCGCCGCTGGCGCATCTGTCGCTGACGCTGCTTGGCGAAGGAAAAGCGCGCTGGCAGGGCGAATGGCTTCCGGCGCAGACGGCGCTAAAAAAGGCCGGACTGGAGCCTGTCGCGCTGGCGGCCAAAGAGGGGCTGGCGCTGCTTAATGGCACCCAGGCATCAACGGCCTTCGCGCTGCGCGGTTTGTTTGAGGCACAGGAGTTATTTGCCTCCGCCGTTGTCTGCGGCGCGCTGACTACCGAAGCCGTACTGGGATCGCGCCGTCCTTTTGATGCGCGCATTCATGCCGCGCGCGGACAACAGGGGCAAATTGACGCCGCGCGGTTGTTCCGGCATCTGTTGACCGATACCAGTGCTATTGCTGAATCACATCACCACTGTCATAAAGTTCAGGACCCGTATTCCCTTCGCTGCCAGCCGCAGGTAATGGGCGCTTGTCTGACCCAGTTACGTCAGACGAAAGAGGTACTGCTGGCTGAGGCCAACGCGGTGTCCGATAATCCGCTGGTCTTTGCCGATGCGGGGGAGGTGATCTCCGGCGGTAACTTCCATGCTGAACCGGTTGCCATGGCGGCGGATAATCTGGCGCTGGCGATAGCGGAAATCGGCGCGCTATCGGAGCGGCGCATCGCGCTGATGATGGATAAACATATGTCGCAGTTACCGCCGTTCCTGGTGAAAAATGGCGGCGTTAATTCCGGTTTTATGATTGCCCAGGTCACCGCCGCGGCGCTCGCCAGCGAGAATAAAGCGCTGGCGCACCCGCACAGCGTGGATAGCCTGCCGACCTCGGCGAATCAGGAAGATCATGTCTCAATGGCCCCGGCGGCAGGGCGGCGACTCTGGGAAATGGCGGCGAATACCCGCGGCATCATTGCCGTGGAGTGGCTGGCGGCCTGTCAGGGGATAGATTTACGGGAAAGGTTAACCTCCAGCCCGTTACTGGAGCAGGCGCGGCAGACACTGCGCGAGCGGGTGGCGCACTATACGCAGGATCGTTTTTTCGCACCCGATATTGAGTGTGCGACGGCGCTGCTGGCGCAAGGCGCGTTACAGCGTCTGGTGCCGGACTTTATGTGAATGCTGCCGGATGGCGCGGCGCTTATTCGGCTTACCCAACCCGTTGGTAGGGTAAGACGTTTACGCCGCCATCCGGCACAGCGTTTAACTGAACATCGCCGTGATCGAGGCGCTGGCGAGCGAATGGAAATGCACGTTAAAGCCGACCATCGCGCCGCTGGCGTCTTCATCAACGTCAAGACGCTCGACGTCCAGCGCGTGAACCGTAAAGATATAGCGGTGCGTTTCCCCTTTAGGCGGCGCCGCGCCGCCGTAGCCCGCTTTACCGAAATCGGTACGCGTCTGAATGACGCCGTCTGGTACGGCCACCAGGCCTGAGCCGAACCCCTGGGTCAGTACGCGCGTATCCGCCGGGAGGTTCACCACCACCCAGTGCCACCAGCCGGAGCCGGTCGGCGCGTCGGGATCGTAACAGGTCACGACAAAACTTTTGGTGCCCATCGGCACGTCGTCCCAGGCCAGATGCGGCGAAATATTATCGCCATCATAGCCCATACCGTTAAAAACGTGGCGATGAGGAAGTTTATCTCCATCGCGCAAATCGTTGCTGATAAGTTTCATGCGCTCTCCTTTTGACTCACCAGAAGTGTAGCCAGAAGCAGCATCGCTTACCGCTGATTAATGGCTAAAAAATGTTTCATTGTGTACCGCGTCATTGACCGCCTGGGTCAAACGGCGCAGTTGATCCGGACGAATAATGTAGGGCGGCATCAGGTAGATTAGCTTGCCGAACGGCCTGATCCAGACGCCTTGCCCGACGAAGAAGCGTTGAAGCGCCGCCATATTGACCGTGTGCGTGGTTTCAACCACCCCAATCGCGCCCAACACCCGCACATCCGCCACCCAGGGCGAACTTTGCGCGGGGGCTAACTCAGCGCGTAACTGAGACTCGATAGACGCCACCTGCTGACGCCATTCGCCGCTTTCCAGCAGCGTCAGGTTGGCGCAGGCGACGGCGCAGGCCAGCGGATTCCCCATAAACGTCGGGCCATGCATAAAACATCCCGCCTCGCCGTTGCTAATAGTCTCTGCAACCTGGCGTGTCGTGAGCGTTGCCGAGAGGGTCATGGTGCCGCCGGTTAACGCTTTGCCGAGACACAGAATATCCGGTGCGATCCCGGCATGCTCGCAGGCGAACAGTTTGCCGGTACGGCCAAACCCGGTGGCTATTTCATCGGCAATCAGCAGAATGCCTTCGCGATCGCACATGTTACGAATACGCCTGAGCCATTGTGGATGATATATGCGCATCCCGCCCGCGCCCTGAACGATAGGTTCCAGAATCACGGCGGCTATTTCATGACGATGCGCGGCCATCAGGCGGGCAAATGGCGCGATGTCGCTTTCATCCCATTCGCCATCCATCCGGCTTTGCGGCGCCGGCGCGAACAGATTTTCCGGCAGATAGCCTTTCCACAAGCTGTGCATGGAGTTATCCGGATCGCACACCGACATCGCGCCGAACGTGTCGCCATGATAACCGTGGCGAAACGTCAGAAAACGCTGACGCGATTCGCCGCGCGCCTGCCAGTATTGCAGCGCCATCTTCATGGCCACTTCTACCGACACCGAACCAGAGTCGGCCAGAAAGACACACTCCAGCGGCTCAGGCGTTATCGCGACCAGCTTACGGCACAGATTCACCGCAGGTTGATGGGTTATGCCGCCGAACATGACATGCGACATGGCGTCAATTTGCGCTTTCATCGCCGCGTTCAATTGCGGGTGGTTATAACCATGAATGGCCGCCCACCAGGAGGACATCCCCTCAATCAGGCGTTCGCCCGAGGCGAGAACCAGCTCGCAGCCTTCGGCCCGCTCAACGGGATATACCGGCAGCGGCGAGGTCATGGAAGTGTAAGGATGCCAAATATGGCGTTTATCGAAGGCCAGATCGTCCGTTGTCATAATCGACTTGTAAACCAAATTAAAAAGATTTAGGTTTACGAGTCTACACCATATCAAAAACAAACAACATATTTTGGAGAAGCCCGATGGCTCGCCACCCACGCTGGACACTGTCGCAAGTAACCGAATTATTTGAAAAACCACTGCTGGAATTGCTGTTTGAAGCGCAGCAAATTCATCGCCAGCATTTCGATCCGCAGCAGGTACAGGTTAGTACGCTGCTGTCGATCAAAACCGGTGCCTGCCCGGAGGATTGTAAATACTGCCCGCAGAGCTCGCGCTATAAAACCGGGCTGGAAGCCGAGCGCTTAATGGAAGTGGAGCAGGTACTGGACTCCGCCCGTAAAGCGAAAAACGCCGGTTCGACCCGCTTCTGTATGGGGGCGGCCTGGAGGAATCCGCATGAACGCGATATGCCTTATCTGGAGAAGATTGTACAGGGCGTCAAAGCGATGGGGCTGGAAACCTGTATGACGCTCGGCATGTTGAACGAGAGCCAGGCGCAGCGTCTGGCTAATGCCGGGCTGGATTACTACAACCACAACCTCGATACCTCGCCGGAGTTTTACGGCAATATCATCACTACCCGTACCTATCAGGAGCGCCTCGACACGCTGGAAAAAGTCCGTGAAGCAGGGATTAAAGTGTGCTCCGGCGGCATTGTGGGTCTGGGCGAAACGGTTACCGATCGCGCCGGACTGTTGTTGCAGTTGGCGAACCTGCCTACGCCGCCGGAAAGCGTGCCAATCAACATGCTGGTGAAGGTAAAAGGCACGCCGCTTGCGGATAACGATGACGTGGATGCGTTTGATTTTATTCGTACTATCGCCGTAGCGCGCATCATGATGCCGACCTCATACGTGCGTCTTTCCGCAGGACGTGAACAGATGAACGAGCAGACTCAGGCGATGTGCTTTATGGCCGGGGCGAACTCGATTTTCTATGGCTGCAAATTGTTAACTACGCCAAATCCGGCAGAGGACAAGGATCTGCAGTTATTCCGTAAGCTGGGGCTGAATCCGCAGCAGACCAGGGTGCTGGCGGGCGATAACGAGCAGCAGCAACGTCTGGAGCAGACGCTGATGACGCCTGACACCGATGATTATTACAACGCGGCAGCCTTATGAGTTGGCAACAACGCGTCGACGATGCGCTGACGGCGCGTCGGGCGACGGATACGTTGCGCCGCCGCTATGTGGTATCGCAGGGTGCCGGACGCTGGCTGGTAGCGAACGGGCGACAGTATCTTAACTTCTCCAGCAATGATTACCTCGGCTTAAGTCAACATCCGCAGATTATTCGCGCCTGGCAACAGGCAGCGACGCGTTTTGGCGTCGGCAGCGGCGGGTCGGGTCATATCAGCGGTTATTCCGTGGCGCACCAGGCGTTAGAGGAGGAACTGGCGCAATGGTTAGGATATCCACGCGCGCTGCTGTTTATCTCTGGCTTTGCGGCGAATCAGGCGGTCATTACCGCCTTAATGAAAAAAAATGACCGGATTGTGGCCGACAGGTTGAGTCATGCTTCCCTGCTGGAAGCCGCTAATCTGAGTCCGGCGCAGCTTCGCCGCTTTATCCATAACGATACGCAGCATCTGTCGCGTTTACTGCAATCGCCCAGCGTGGGTCAGCAACTGGTGGTGACAGAAGGTGTATACAGCATGGACGGCGACAGCGCGCCGCTGGCGGAAATCCAGCACATTGCCCGCAGGCATCATGCCTGGCTGTTGGTTGATGATGCGCACGGCATCGGCGTGACTGGCGATGAGGGGCGGGGCACCTGCTGGCTGCGGGGGGTGAAGCCTGAGTTGCTGGTGGTGACTTTCGGTAAGGGGTTTGGCGTCAGCGGCGCAGCGGTGCTCTGCTCGGAAAGCGTCGCGGATTATCTGCTGCAATTTGCCCGTCATCTGGTTTACAGCACCAGTATGCCGCCCGCCCAGGCGCAGGCGTTAAGCGCCTCGCTGGCGGTGATCCGTAGCGATGAAGGTGGTGAACGGCGCGAAAAACTCGCCGCTCTGGTTCAGCGCTTTCGGGCCGGCGTTAACGCGTCCCGGTTTACGCTACTGAATGCCCATAGCGCCATCCAGCCGTTAATCGTGGGCGATAACAGCCGTGCATTGCGCCTGGCGGAGGCGCTGCGTCAACAAGGATGCTGGGCGACGGCGATTCGCCCGCCGACGGTGCCTGTCGGCACGGCGCGCCTGCGCTTAACGTTAACGCAGGCGCATGAAGCGTGCGATATCGACCGTCTGCTGGAGGTGCTGCATGGCGCAGGTGAATAAGCAGGCTATTGCGGCGGCGTTTGGCCGGGCCGCATCGCAATATGAACAGCACGCCTCTTTACAGCAACACAGCGCGGATGCGCTGCTGACGCTGTTGACAGGCCGCCAGTTTGCCAGTGTGTTGGACGCAGGCTGCGGCCCCGGACGTATGAGTCGTTACTGGCGAGAGCGGGGGAGCGAAGTGACCGCCCTGGATCTTTCGCTGCCGATGCTGCAACAGGCTCGCGATCGTCAGGCGGCGCATCACTATTTGCTGGCGGATATCGAAGCGATTCCCCATGACGCCGAAGTTTTTGACCTGGCCTGGAGCAACCTGGCGGTCCAGTGGTGCGGCGATTTACGCGATGCGTTGAGCGAGTTGTATCGGGTTGTACGGCCCGGCGGCGTGGTGGCGTTTACCACCTTGTGCCAGGGGTCGTTGCCGGAGCTGCGTCAGGCATGGCAGGCCGTCGATAATCGCGCTCACGCGAATAGCTTTTTGCCGGAAGAGGCCATTGACCACGCGCTGCGCGGCTGGCGGGCGTCTCGTCATACTCAGGCGATGACATTGTGGTTTGAGGATGCCCTGAGCGCGATGCGCTCGCTTAAAGGCATTGGTGCCACCCATCTTCATGAAGGGCGGGAGTCGGATGTATTAACCCGCGCCCGGCTTAGACAGATTCAGTTGGCATGGCCGCAGCGGCAGGGGAAATATCCGCTGACGTACCATCTTTTTATGGGAGTGATTGAACGTGACTAAACGCTATTTTGTGACCGGTACTGATACTGAAGTCGGTAAAACGGTTGCCAGTTGCGCCTTATTGCAGGCCGCAACGCAGTTAGGTTATCAAACCGTAGGCTATAAGCCCGTCGCTTCCGGCAGCGAAATGACAACCAACGGGCTACGCAATAGCGATGCCCTGGCCTTGCAGCGTAACAGCAGCCTGCCGCAACCTTATTCCGCTATCAATCCTTATACTTTTGCCGAGCCTACCTCTCCCCACATCGTTAGCGCCGACGAAGGCCGGGCGATAGACGCGGCGGTATTATCACGCGGATTACGAACGCTGGAGGCGCAGGCAGACTGGGTATTGACAGAAGGGGCGGGCGGCTGGTTTACACCGCTCTCTGCCACGCTGACGTTTGCCGACTGGGTACAGACGGAGCAGCTGCCGGTGATTCTGGTTGTTGGCGTCAAGCTGGGCTGTATTAATCACGCCATGCTGACGGCGCTGGCGGTAGAACAGGCCGGATTACCACTTGTCGGATGGATAGCCAACGACATACAGCCGCCGGGCGCGCGTCATGGTGAATATCTCGCGACGCTTCGCCGCGTCATACCGGCCCCGCTGTTAGGGGAAATCCCGTGGCTGGGCGTTTCTCCATCGCAGGCGGCGACAGGACAGTATCTGGACCTTAGCCCCCTGGAACGCGCCTGACCGCGCCTAAAAACCGCCTTCTTGCAGGATCAGACGATCCTGCTGTTCTTTCGCCAGACCCTCCTGACGTCGCCAGGCTAAAAATGTGCAAAATGTGAGCGTCTACGCCTCAATTTTTCCCTTCTCGTTAGCCAATAATCTGCCAAAAATAGCGATAATTTTTTTTTATCGCCCGGCGAAAACGTCAGGGGCTGATTTTGCCAGGCGGCAGGGGATACGGGCTGGAAGCAGTTATCCACTATTCCTGTGGATAACCTTGTGTATTAGAGTTAGAAAACACAACGTAAGCGAGAGGCGACGCGGCCTGCGACTAAATTGGCGCGAAAGACGGCTTGAGGAAATATCCCTTTTCAGACAGCAAGTTATATAAAATCAATGGTTGTAAAGGAAGGGGGATACGTTGACATAAAACTTTCATCATCCGACTTGACAAATGTTAAAAAAGACTCTGGTCTGGGGATAACCAGCACACTGCTGGAATTTTACCCCGCGACTGTCTATGTTTTACCTCTAAATAGCGTGGGGTATCTGCCGATAGCCATTATACACTGGAGTGTTACTGTTTTTTCATCCAGTATTTTTTATTGGCAATATTCACCGTCGAGAGTAAAATTACACCCCTGCCCGCTCACTCCTTCAGGTAGCCGCTCATGAGTAAACCGTTCAAACTGAATTCCGCTTTTAAACCTTCTGGCGATCAGCCGGACGCTATACGTCGTCTGGAAGAGGGGCTGGAGGACGGGCTGGCGCATCAGACGTTATTGGGTGTGACCGGCTCCGGGAAGACATTCACCATTGCCAACGTCATTGCGGACTTGCAGCGGCCAACGATGGTGCTTGCGCCCAATAAAACCCTGGCGGCGCAGCTCTACGGTGAAATGAAAGAGTTTTTCCCGGAAAACGCGGTGGAGTATTTCGTCTCCTACTATGACTACTATCAGCCGGAAGCGTATGTGCCAAGTTCGGATACGTTTATCGAAAAAGACGCTTCGGTAAACGAACATATTGAGCAAATGCGGTTGTCGGCAACGAAAGCGTTGCTTGAGCGACGCGATGTCGTGGTGGTGGCTTCCGTGTCCGCGATTTACGGTCTGGGCGATCCGGATCTCTACCTGAAAATGATGCTGCATCTGACGGTGGGAATGCTGATTGACCAGCGCGCGATTTTGCGTCGGCTGGCGGAATTGCAATACACCCGTAACGATCAAGCTTTTCAGCGTGGTACCTTTCGCGTGCGCGGCGAAGTGATCGACATCTTCCCGGCTGAATCTGACGACATCGCGCTACGCGTTGAGCTGTTTGATGAAGAAGTGGAACGCCTGTCGCTGTTCGACCCGTTAACCGGGCAGGTAGAGTCAACGGTGCCACGTTATACTATCTATCCCAAAACGCACTACGTGACGCCGCGCGAGCGTATTCTGCAGGCGATGGAAGAGATAAAAGATGAGCTGGCGGACAGGCGTAAGGTCTTGCTGGCGAATAATAAGCTGCTCGAAGAGCAGCGATTAAGCCAGCGCACGCAGTTCGATTTAGAGATGATGAACGAGCTGGGCTACTGCTCAGGCATTGAAAACTATTCCCGCTTTCTGTCGGGCCGCGGGCCGGGCGAACCGCCGCCAACCTTGTTCGATTATCTGCCCGCCGACGGACTGCTGGTGGTGGATGAGTCTCATGTCACCATCCCGCAGATAGGTGGCATGTACCGCGGCGACCGGGCGCGCAAAGAGACGCTGGTCGAGTATGGCTTCCGTCTGCCTTCGGCGCTGGATAACCGTCCGCTGAAGTTTGAGGAGTTTGAAGCCTTAGCGCCGCAAACTATCTATGTTTCCGCCACGCCCGGCAACTATGAGCTGGAAAAATCTGGTGATGAGGTGGTGGATCAGGTCGTGCGACCGACCGGGCTGCTGGACCCGATTATTGAAGTGCGTCCGGTGGCGACCCAGGTGGACGATCTGCTGTCCGAAATTCGTCAGCGTGCGGCCATTAATGAGCGTGTCCTTGTCACTACGCTTACCAAACGGATGGCGGAAGATTTGACCGAATATCTGGAAGAGCACGGCGAGCGCGTGCGTTACCTGCACTCAGATATTGATACCGTGGAGCGCATGGAAATCATCCGCGATTTGCGTCTGGGCGAGTTTGACGTTCTGGTGGGGATTAACCTGCTGCGCGAAGGGCTGGATATGCCGGAAGTCTCGCTGGTGGCGATTCTGGACGCCGATAAAGAGGGCTTCCTGCGCTCCGAGCGCTCCCTGATTCAGACCATAGGGCGCGCGGCGCGTAACGTTAACGGTAAAGCGATTCTGTATGGCGATAAAATCACGCCGTCGATGGCGAAGGCGATTGGCGAAACCGAGCGACGTCGCGAGAAGCAGCAGAAGTACAACGAAGAGCACGGTATCACTCCGCAGGGGCTGAACAAAAAAGTGGTCGACATCCTGGCGCTGGGGCAGAACATTGCGAAAACCAAAGCGAAGGGGAAAGGCAAGGGCCGTTCTACGGCAAAAGCCGGAATTGTCGAACTGGATATGACGCCGAAAGCGTTGCAGCAGAAAATTCATGAACTGGAAGGGCAAATGATGCAGCACGCGCAAAATCTGGAGTTTGAAGAAGCCGCGCAAATTCGCGACCAGTTGCACCAGTTACGCGAGTTGTTTATCGCGGCGTCCTGACAATGTGTCGATCTCCAGCGAGTCATCGTTACCATGGCTCGCTTTTGAGAATTTCAGTGCAATAGTAAGGGCTAAGTCAGTCAGGAATGAAAAACAGTGACAGGCTTTGACTAACGGGATTGTCGAAAAACTCAAAACATCAATGGGGTAGCTAGTTTAATCACAACTGAAGAAAATTAGCGTTGAGGCTGAACCCAACGCTAATTTTCCCTCTCTCCTCGGCTATGAAAAAAAACGCCCCGTATTATCGGTATAGCTATCCTCATGATCGTCATTTTAATCTTATATGAGTTCGTTGAAAGCGTGTCATGGCAACAGATTACATCATTCTACTTAAAAAAGAGGTGATGGAAGCGCGAGCATTTATAAGTCAAGCGCTGCAAATACTGAATGATTTGTCCGAAATAATGACGACTATGGCCTCTTGTTTAAAGTTGAGAATATCCTTATCTGTTACTTTAGGTTACGTTCAGATCAGGTAGGGAAAATATGTTTAATATTACTAATATACAATCTACGGCAAGGCATCAAAGTATTAGCAATGAGGCATCAACAGAGGTGCCTTTAAAAGAAGAGATATGGAATAAAATAAGTGCCTTTTTCTCTTCAGAACATCAGGTTGAAGCACAAAGCTGCATCGCTTATCTTTGTCATCCACCTGAAACCGCCTCGCCAGAAGAGATCAAAAGCAAGTTTGAATGTTTAAGGATGTTAGCTTTCCCGGCGTATGCGGATAATATTCAGTATAGTAGAGGAGGGGCAGACCAATACTGTATTTTGAGCGAAAATAGTCAGGAAATTCTGTCTATAGTTTTTAATACAGAGGGCTATACCGTTGAGGGAGGGGGGAAGTCAGTCACCTATACCCGTGTGACAGAAAGCGAGCAGGCGAGTAGCGCTTCCGGCATCCAAAGATGCTGTGAATTATGAGTTAATCTGGTCTGAGTGGGTAAAAGCGGCGCCAGCGGAAGAGGCAGCAAATCGTGAAGAAGCCGTACAACGGATGCGTGACTGCCTGAAAAATAATAAGACGGAACTCCGTCTGAAAATATTAGGACTTACCACTATACCCGCCTGTATTCCTGAGCAGATAACTACTCTGATACTCGATAACAATGAACTGAAAAGTTTGCCGGAAAATTTACAGGGAAATATAAAGACCCTGTATGCCAGCAGTAATCAGCTAACCAGTATTCCTGCCACGTTACCGGATACCATACAGAAAATGGAGCTGAGCATTAACCGTATTACTGAATTGCCGGAACGTTTGCCTTCAGCGCTTCAATCGCTGGATCTTTTCCATAATAAAATTAGTTGCTTACCTGAAAATCTACCTGAGGAACTTCGGTACCTGAGCGTTTATGATAACCGCATAAGGACACTGCCAGAACATCTTCCGTCAGGGATTACCCATTTGAATGTGCAGAGTAATTCGTTAACCGCTCTGCCTGAAACATTGCCGCCGGGCCTGAAGAATCTGGAGGCCGGCGAAAATGCCTTAACCAGTCTGCCCGCATCGTTACCACCAGAATTACAGTTCCTGGATGTAAGTAAAAATCAGATTACTGTTCTGCCTGAAACACTACCTCCCACGATAACAACGCTGGACGTTTCCCGTAACGCATTGAGTAATCTACCGGAAAACCTCCCGGCGGCATTACAAATAATGCAGGCCTCTCGCAATCACCTGGTCCGTCTCCCGGAGTCGTTACCCCATTTTCGTGGTGAAGGACCTCAACCTACAAGAATAATCGTAGAATATAATCCTTTTTCAGAACGAACAATACAGAATATGCAGCGGCTAATGTCCTCTGTAGATTATCAGGGACCCCGGGTATTGTTTGCCATGGGCGACTTTTCAATTGTTCGGGTAACTCGACCACTGCATCAAGCTGTCCAGGGGTGGCTAACCAATCTCGAGGAGGAAGACGTCAACCAATGGCGGGCGTTTGAGACGGAAGTAAACGCGGCAGCCTTCAGCATGTTTCTGGATCGTCTTAGCGATACGCAGAACACCCGACACCCGGATTTTAAGGAACAAGTCTCCGCCTGGCTAATGCGCCTGGCTGAAGATAGCGCACTAAGAGAAACCGCATTTATTATAGCGATGGGTGCAACGATAAGCTGTGAAGATCGGGTCACACTGGCATACCACCAAATGCAGGAAGCGACGTTGGTTCATGATGCTGAAAGAGGCGCCTTTGATAGCCACTTAGCGGAACTGATTATGGCGGGGCGTGAAATCTTTCGGCTGGAGCAAATAGAATCGCTCGCCAGAGAAAAGGTAAAACGGCTGTTTTTTATTGACGAAGTCGAAGTATTTCTGGGTTTTCAGAATCAGTTACGAGAGTCGCTGTCGCTGACAACAATGACCCAGGATATGCGATTTTATAACGTTTCGGGTATCACTGAGTCTGACCTGGACGAGGCGGAAATAAGGATAAAAATTGCTGAAAATAGGGATTTTCACAAATGGTTTGCGCTGTGGGGGCCGTGGCATAAAGTGCTGGAGCGTATAGCGCCAGAAGAGTGGCGTGAAATGATGGCCAAAAGGGCTGAGTGTATTGAAACGGATGAGTATCAGAGCCGGGTCAATGCTGAACTGGAAGCGTTAGGAATAGCAGGTGATCCTGACGCAGAGCGCATGGCTGGAATGCGGATAATGGAAGAGATCAATCAGACCCTCTTTACTGAGATCATGGAGAATATATTGCTGAAAAAAGAGGTGAGCTCGCTCATGAGCGCCTACTGGTGATAGCTGAACGCAGTTTATCAGAAGAGGGAGAGAGCCTGTTTACCCTTCGGTGTAAACAGGCTTCTGATAAGCGCAGCGTCGTCGGTAAACGGGCTTAACCCAACGCCTGTAGCGCTTTTTCCAGCGCATTGTGTAGTAACTGACGATCGTGGCGATAGGGGATATCGCTGGCCTCCAGCACTTCCTGAATCACCAGCCGATCGTTCACCGCACTGACGTCAACTTGCGGTCCAACCACCACCGCGTCAATGACTTTTTTGCCAATATATTGCTCCATCATCGCCAGCTTATCGACCAGCGTTAAACTGGCGGCGGGCAGACTCAGTTCGCGACCCAGATTGCCGATATACACCATTGGCGCTGGGGTGCGCCGCAGCGCCTGCGCCAGTTCATCCAGCAGCAGGCAAGGCATCAGGCTAGTATAAAAACTGCCAGGGCCAATCAGAATCAGATCCGCGTCATTAATGGCCTGTACCGCTTCCCGCGTCGCCGGAACGTTTGGCGTTAACATGATCTCCTGCGGCGGCGTCGCTAACTGATCGATATTCACCTCGCCATAAATCTCATGCCCCTGATCGTCAATCGCCATCAGATCTACCGGTAGCTCCGACATCGGGATCAGCTGCGCGTCCACTTTAAGCAGATTACGAATTAAATTAATCGCTTCCAGAGGCCGCACGCTCAGGTGATCTAACGCCTTTAACATCAAATTTCCGAGGTTATGACCAGAAAGTTCGCCATTACCGCCAAAACGGTACTCAAACATAGCGGATGCGACGCTGGGTTCGGTAATTAACTGATTCAGACAGTTGCGCATATCGCCCCAGGCGATCCCGCCTTCCGAGCGGCGAATACGGCCAGTTGACCCCCCGTTATCTGTGGTAGTCACAATGCCGGTCAGGCGTGAACCTAATGAAGAAAGCGAGGAGAGGACGCGTCCTAATCCATGCCCTCCGCCGAGGGCAACGACACGATCAAGGTCAGCCAGCGTACGATTGCGCATAAAAATTCCTGAAGTCAAATAAGCAGCGCTACAGTAGCGCAAGTCGCGGGTTTTCAGCAATTAGCCGACCGGCTAAAAGACAATTAATTATTCCCGACTACCCCTTTATAGCGAGGGCGTTACCACGGCTAAATGATATATATCAATGTAAAAGTGTGATTTTCACGTATTCTGTCGCTAAATAGCACGATCATATCGCTATGTATATGTTTATATAGCGAAAGCGTGATGGCGAAATTGTCATTTACACGCTAGTATCGGCGTAACCACAGTAAACACTCTAGCCTCTGCACCTGGGTCATTTTTGATATGGTGCTTTGGCCGTGACAACGTTTAACGTTTGCCACCAGGGCGCAGGAAGAAATGACTCCGCCTCCCGTATTTGGAAAGGTGTACATGGCTTCACAACTTACCGATGCTTTCGCGCGTAAGTTTTACTACTTGCGTTTGTCGATTACCGATGTGTGTAACTTTCGTTGCACCTACTGTCTGCCGGATGGCTACAAACCTGGCGGCGTCACTAACAACGGTTTCCTTACCGTCGATGAAATTCGTCGCGTTACGCGCGCTTTTGCCAGTCTTGGCACGGAGAAGGTGCGTCTTACCGGCGGCGAGCCTTCATTACGCCGCGATTTTACCGACATCATTGCCGCCGTGGGTGAAAATGATGCTATTCGCCAGATTGCGGTGACCACTAACGGTTATCGACTGGCGCGCGATGCCGCGAGCTGGCGCGAAGCGGGGCTGACGGGCGTCAATGTTAGCGTGGATAGTCTGGATGCGCGTCAGTTCCATGCGATTACCGGTCAGGACAAATTCCGCCAGGTGATGGCGGGCATCGATGCCGCCTTTGACGCCGGTTTCGAAAAGGTGAAAGTCAACACCGTGCTGATGCGCGACGTGAATCACCATCAGTTGGATACCTTCCTTGCCTGGATTCAGCCTCGCCCCATTCAGCTACGCTTCATTGAACTTATGGAGACGGGCGAGGGGAGCGATCTCTTCCGCAAACATCATATTTCGGGTCAGGTATTACGCGACGAGCTGATTAAGCGCGGTTGGATCCACCAGCTCCGCCAGCGTAGCGATGGCCCGGCGCAGGTTTTTTGTCACCCCGATTACGCCGGTGAGATCGGTCTCATTATGCCGTACGAAAAAGATTTCTGCGCCACCTGTAACCGCCTGCGTGTTTCGTCCGTCGGGAAGCTGCATTTATGTCTGTTTGGCGACGGCGGCGTGAGTTTACGCGACCTGTTACAGGATGATGCGCAGCAATACGCGCTTGAGAAACGTATTTCTGACGCGTTGCGGGAGAAAAAGCAGACCCACTTCCTTCATCAGAGCAATACTGGTATTACGCAAAATTTATCTTACATTGGCGGTTAATCCTTAATAAGGAGATTTCAGATGAGTCAGGTCAGCGCTGAATTTATCCCGACCCGCATCGCTATTCTTACTGTTTCCAGCCGACGCGGCGAAGAAGACGACACCTCCGGTCATTATCTGCGTGATTCGGCGCAGGAGGCCGGGCATGAAGTGGTGGCGAAAGCCATCGTTAAAGAGAACCGTTACGCGATTCGCGCCCAGGTTTCCGCCTGGATCGCCAGTGATGAGGTGCAGGTCGTATTGATAACTGGTGGGACCGGTTTGACCGAAGGCGATCAGGCGCCGGAAGCGCTGTTGCCGCTGTTCGATCGTGAAGTGGAAGGATTTGGCGAAGTGTTTCGCATGCTCTCGTTTGAAGAGATCGGCACCGCAACTCTGCAGTCGCGCGCGGTAGCTGGCGTGGCGAATAACACCTTGATTTTCGCCATGCCGGGCTCCACAAAAGCGTGCAGAACCGCATGGGAGAATATCATTGCGCCGCAGCTGGATGCCCGTACACGCCCATGTAATTTTCACCCTCATTTAAAGAAATAACGATGTCGCAATTAACCCATATAAACGCCGCAGGCGAAGCGCACATGGTGGACGTTTCCGCGAAAGCGAAAACCGTTCGTGAAGCGCGTGCGGAAGCATTCGTTACCATGCGTAGTGAAACGCTGGCGATGATTGTTGATGGCAAACACCACAAGGGCGATGTTTTCGCCACCGCCCGAATTGCCGGTATTCAGGCCGCCAAACGCACCTGGGAGCTGATCCCGCTGTGCCACCCGCTACTGCTAAGTAAAGTGGAGATTCAGCTTCAGGCCGAGCCGGAGCATAACCGCGTGCGTATTGAGTCTCTGTGCCGTCTGACCGGTAAAACCGGCGTCGAAATGGAAGCATTAACTGCGGCGTCCGTCGCGGCGTTAACCATCTACGACATGTGTAAAGCGGTACAAAAAGATATGGTAATTGGTCCGGTGCGCCTGCTGGCGAAAAGCGGCGGCAAATCGGGGGATTTTAAGGTGGATACGCATGATTAAGGTGCTTTTCTTCGCCCAGGTTCGCGAGCTTACAGGAACTGATGCGCTGGATCTTCCAGCAGATTTTTCCACCGTTGAGTCGCTGCGACAGCATCTGGCGACAAAGAGCGATCGTTGGGCGCTGGCGCTGGAAGACGGCAAGCTGTTGGCGGCGGTCAACCAGACGCTGGTAAGTTTTGACCATCCGCTGACGGCGGGCGATGAAGTGGCGTTTTTCCCGCCAGTCACGGGGGGCTAACATGCACGAAACGCGAATTGTAGTCGGCCCTGCGCCGTTTAGCGTCGGGGAGGAATATTCCTGGCTGGCGGCGCGCGACGAAGACGGCGCGGTCGTCACCTTTACCGGAAAAGTGCGCAATCATAACCAGGGCGATAGCGTTAAGGCGCTGACGCTGGAACATTATCCCGGCATGACTGAGAAAGCTCTGGCGGAGATCGTCGCGAAGGCGCGTTCCCGCTGGCCGCTGGGTCGGATAACGGTGATTCATCGCGTTGGCGAATTATGGCCGGGCGATGAGATTGTGTTTGTCGGCGTCACCAGCGCGCACCGCAGTAGCGCGTTCGACGCCGGTCAGTTCATTATGGATTATCTGAAAACCCGTGCGCCGTTCTGGAAGCGTGAAGCCACGCCGGAAGGCGATCGCTGGGTCGAAGCGCGCGACAGCGACCAGCAGTTGGCGAAACGTTGGTAGCAGAATGTGATACGCTTTAGGGTATCATTTCCACACAGGAGTTCATCATGGACAGATTTCCACGATCTGATTCAATAGTGCAGGCACGGTCCGGCCTGCAGACCTATATGGCGCAAGTGTATGGCTGGATGACGGTCGGACTGTTACTGACCGCGTTTATCGCGTGGTATGCGGCTAATACGCCAGCCGTCATGATGTTTGTCTTTTCCAGTAAGATCACCTTCTTTGGCTTAATTATTGCCCAGCTTGCGCTGGTGTTTGTTCTGTCGGGACTGGTGCATAAACTTAGCGCCGGAATGGCGACGACGCTGTTTATGCTCTATTCGGCGCTAACCGGATTGACGTTATCCAGTATTTTTATCGTTTACACCTACTCCTCTATCGCCAGCACGTTTGTGGTGACGGGGGGAATGTTTGGCGCCATGAGCCTGTACGGGTACACCACTAAACGCGATCTTAGCGGTTTCGGCAATATGCTGTTTATGGCGCTTATTGGTATCGTTCTGGCGTCGCTGGTCAATTTCTGGCTGAAGAGTGAAGCGCTGATGTGGGCGGTAACCTATATCGGGGTGGTGGTGTTTGTCGGTCTGACCGCCTATGACACGCAGAAACTGAAAAATATCGGCGAGCAAATAGATACCCGCGATAGCGCTAATCTGCGTAAATATTCGATTCTCGGCGCGTTAACGCTGTACCTGGACTTTATCAACCTGTTCCTGATGTTACTGCGTATTTTTGGTAATCGCCGCTAATTATAGCGATCTCTTAAAATCCTGGCCCTGCGCCAGGATTTTTTTTAGGACTTTATTTAGGGCGAAACAGCATAAACATCTTAGAAATATTTTCCTGCGCTTGCCATTCTTATCACCGTGATCATGAGAAGAGTGATAAATGACAAGTGGGACCTCTGGCTGCAATACGTATACGGCAAATAGCATTTATTCCCGCGACAATGTTATCCCTTACCTATTGGTATACTGCGCTGGGACTATGGTGTACCGCCGGCATTATATGGCTAACGTTGTATACTCATTTTTTTATAACCCACGTTCATCCTGTTGTTGTTTTGTGGATATCAGCACTTTTGCTTGGCCTGGGGTATGGGGCCATTACCTGCCTTTCCCGCTTTGGCACTGTTGTCGCAACGTTGATATATATTGCCATCATTACGCTTACCGGCGTGTCATTAGCTTACCTTTTCTCAGGTGGCGCGACCATTTTCGTGATTGTTGGAATCATGTTTAGTCTTAATGCCTTATTTATTTTCTACCTGAATATCAGTTCTGGTCTATTCAGGCCGTTAATTTTTATGGCGGTAAGCGGGAGCATCGCTGCGATAGTTGTCAATAGCCTGGTGGCCAGTAGCACTCTGGTCTGGATAGTCAGTGTGCTGACGGTATTGGTATGGACATTGATTACAGCACTAGAAAAATCGACACTTCATGGTTATGCCCGCATGTTATACCACAGCGAGTTTTCATCCCTGCCTCGTTGCGCTTTATTTGGCGCGCTGACGCTTTACCTTGGTATTATTAATGCTGTGGTTACGCTGTGTCGTTATATCATTTTGATGATTCTGGAAATACTATTATCTTTCAGGCCGTAGGCGTTGCAGGTTTTTTATTCAGGTTGGTGATGATGGGTATAATGAGTAAATTATGTGGCAAACAATTTTGGTTAGCGTTTTGTGAAGCTAAAGACGTCACTCGCGCCATTAAAAATGGCGGCGAGGATTTTAATAAGAAATGCCCGCCAGCGCTGATTTCTCATTTCATTACCGGATTGTCATGGGAACATTCATTACCCAATCCTGAGCCTGTTTGCGCGTTTAGTTTTATGCTTCTTGTGGGAGGTGTGTGTAGTGCGCATTTTGCTTTCGATAAGTTTATCCTGTATTGGCCGCTAAATATAATCATTTATTTTGGCAGTGCTATAGGTATGATGCTATGTGTTATGGCTGAGGTATGGCTTATTGCCAAGGGTTTTATCCTGGGGTTGCGCCTCTGCGTTTTACTGTTTTTATTAAATATTATGCTCTGCGGTACTGGATTATTTGACGTGTTGTGCCATCAAAATAGCGAACTAAAGAGTGATCTTGTTATCGCGATTATTATGGTTGTGCTTTGCCGCTGGGTGATGAATGGCGAAACGTTTACGATGATGATTCGTTTCTGCCTGGGGCGTCGATTAGTGCGAGTCGCATTACAAAAATATCTCACCTCACAGACAAGGAAATGATAAGCCCATGAACCTGATGACGTGGCTAACAGGAAAAACACTGGCGGAGCTGGTGAAAAAAGGGCAGTTGATCCCGCCAGAAATTAAGTTACCTGTGTATCCGGCCAGCCACTACAAAAAAAACTGGTATGAACAAGGTATTCCTCACGGAGGTGTTATTGGGCTTACGGCGATCATGATGACGATGACATGGATCGTCAGTATAAACATGGTTATTGCGCAGTTTGAGCTGCACAATAAAAAGCATCTGGAGCTGGTCTTCTTCCTGGCCGTGGGCTATATCGCTTTTCTTACCCCGTCAAATCAGCTCCTGCTTAAAGGAAGAATGAGCGGGGTCATTATTTACCGCTATGCGCTATTACTGGCCATTATTTCCGTTACGTTGGCAACGTTCTGTACCCTGTCATCAGTATTCATGGGTGAGTTTAACGAAGTGCTCCTGCTGCTGTTTAGCTGGTCATTGCTGCTTTTTTCCCGCTTACAGATGAATACGTCTTTTTTCTCAGCATATGTTTATTTTTACCGGATAAAACGCGTTGTGCTGGAAAGCGAAAACGCGTCTGCTTAAATTCATTTCGCCATCGCCCGCTCGTTTTTCGCCCGCAACTTCTTCGCCCGGCTCTCCAGGATCAGATAGCACACCAGCGCCAGCAACAGGGGAATAAAATAGTAAAGCACACGGTACGCGAGCAGGGCGGCGATAATCGTGCCTTGCGACGTATGTTCGCCCGCCAGCAACGCGAGGAATACGGCCTCCAGCACGCCGATGCCTGCCGGAATATGCACGATGACGCCCGCGATACTGCTCACCAGCAGTACGCCCAGTACAAAGAAATAGTTCACATCCTGACCCATCAGCAGCCAGATGATGGCGCCCATCGCCATCCAGTTCGCGCTGGAGATCGCCATCTGCGCCAGCGCGAATTTCCATGACGGCAGCACCAGTTTCTGCCCTTTAATCGTCATATGCCGCCGCTTCGCAAAGGCGCAAAACCACAGATAGACCGCGATAATCAACAATAAAACGATACCGAGAATACGTAGCGTGCCTTCATCGATATACCAGTGGTCGGGAAGCTGGACAACGCCGAAGGTAAAAATGATGCCGCCAAGCAGAATATAGCCCAGCCAGTTAGTGGTAATGCTGAGTGAGAAAATGCGCGTAATAGTACTGCCGGGCAACCCGAGGCGAGAGTATAGTCGGTAACGCATCCCGATCCCGCCGACCCAGGTGCTGAGCGTCAGGTTAAAGGCATAGCAGATGAACGATACCAACATCACCTGTCGCTTCGCCAGCTTATGGCCGCAATAAAGCCGTCCAAGCAGGTCGTAGCAGCCGTACAGAAGATAGCTTACGATCACCAGTCCTACAGCGCTTAAAAGCGCCGTGCGGTTATAGTCGCGGATGACGGTCCAGACATCGCCCCAGTCGACCTTTTTAGCATAAACCACCAGCAGAACGACGACCGCAATAAAAAACAGCCAGGTCAGCACTTTTTTAGCCAGCCGCCAGCGCGGATGCGATTTAGCCATTAGGGCTTCACTCCTGTATTTTCTGGATCAACGCGATCCTGGGTTTCCATTTCTGGCTGGGCAGGCGGGGGAACCTGCGCCAGATGCGGGGTATGCGCAGGTAGCCAGCCGACCAGCGCCGGGAAATGACGTAAAAAGTGGAACGCCAGCACGCTTTTGGTCAGGTTCCACCAGGTGCGTTTCGGCAGCATAGACTCATCGACCTGCTTACAATCGTTCACGATGATGCCTTGTAAGTTATCGCGCAGGGTCTGGTTAAAAGTACGATCGTGAATGATCAGGTTAGCTTCAAGGTTAAGCGACAGGCTGAGCGGATCGAGATTACTCGACCCTACCGTGGCCCAGTGATCGTCCATCAGCGCCACTTTGCCATGCAGCGGACGGCGTCGGTATTCATAAACCTGCACGCCGCCCTTCACCAGATAGTTATAGAGCAACCGCGCGCCGACTTTGACTATCGGCATGTCTGGTTCCCCCTGGACAATCAGTTTTACGCTCACGCCACGGCGGGCGGCTTTACGCATTGCGTGGAGCAAGCGATAGCCGGGGAAAAAATAGGCGTTAGCGATAATCACTTCACGCTTTGCCTGGGTCAGCATTTTCAGATAATGACGTTCGATATCGTCGCGGTGCTCTTCATTATCCCGCCAGACAAACAGCGCCTGCGCTTCGCCGGGGTGACGGTTTTCTTCTGCCTGGTGATGGCGCTTCCACCAGCGGCGCGCGGGGCTTTGCCCCGGCAAATTTTCGACTTCGAATTGCAGGATATCGGCCACAACAGGCCCTTCGACCCGTACCGCGTAGTCTTGTTTCGCCTGCGGGCCGTAATCCGACATATGCTCGGCGGAGTAGTTAATGCCGCCGACAAAGGCAATACGATCATCAATCACCACAATTTTGCGGTGCATTCGGCGGAAGATATTGGTTCGCAACCCCAGTAGACGCGGGCGGGGATCGTAATAGCGAAAAATAACGCCCGCCGAGGTCAATTCGCCGACAAACGCGTCGCTGAGATCGGGAGAGCCGTAGCCGTCGAGTAATACTTCGGCTTTTACGCCGCGCTGTGCGGCTTTTAGCAGAGCGGCATGGAGTTTTTTACCCACCTCATCTTCAAACAAGATAAAGGTTTCCAGAATGATTTTTTGCTGTGCCTGAGCGATAGCCTCAAACACGGCAGGATAGAACTGGTCGCCGTTTTCCAGTAGCTGAATTTGATTACCTTCACGCCAGCCGCATTTCATAGATGGATCTCCGCGCTAAGGGGGGCATGGTCTGATAAATGTCGCCAGTTCCGCAGCGGCAGCGCCGTAGGAGAACTGGCGTTCGCATTCTTGACGTAAATACGATCGAGTCGCAGCAGCGGCATACTCACCGGGAATGTGCGCGCCGGTCGGCCATGGGCACGGGTGAATATCTCCTCCAGCCCGGCCGCGTTTAACGGCGGGCCGGCCTTTTGCCGCCAGTCATTAAAGTCTCCGGCCACCAGCACCGGTTCTGATTCCGGCAAGGCATTCACCCATCCCGCCAGCATGGTTAACTGCGCCTGGCGGTGGCTCTCCCGCAGGCCGAGATGTACGCACATGACGTGGATAGGGCGGTTGAGCATGGGCGGCGTAATGCGGCAATAGAGCACGCCGCGTTTTTCGCTACCGCCGACCGAGACGTCGCGATTTTCATAATGTTCAATGGGATAGCGAGAAAGAACCGCGTTACCGTGGTGGCCTTCCGGATAGACCGCATTGCGGCCATAGGCGAAATCGCTCCACATGGTGTCGGCCAAAAATTCATAGTGGGTAGTGTCCGGCCAGTTTTCGATATGCAGCGGATGTACTTCATGCGCGCCCATCACTTCTTGCAGACAGACGATATCGGCGCCGACCGTTCTGACGGCGTCGCGCAGCTCCGGCAGGATGAAGCGTTTATTAAAGGCGGTAAAACCTTTGTGCGTATTAATTGTGAGCACTTTGAATGAAAAATTTCGCGTGTGTTGAGTCATTTTCTTCCTGTCCGCGTCACTATCCTGATTGAAATAGTGTAGTCGTCGTCACAAAAAGATGCGGTCTTACGGAATTTTCCGTAAAGTTCGGTACTCTGAATAATGAGAGAAAAATGCTTCAGGAGAAAAGCCATGAAGTGGCAACAACGCGTTCGTGTCGCAACCGGCCTCGGTTGTTGGCAGATTATGTTGCATTTACTGGTAGTGGCGATGCTGGTAATAGGCTGGATGAGCGGCACATTAGTGCGCGTCGGCCTGGGATTATGCGTGCTTTATGGCGTGACGGTACTGCTGATGCTGGCGTTGCAGCGCCATCATGAGCAACGCTGGCGCGATGTGGCGGATGTGCTGGAAGAGCTGACTACCACCTGGTACTTCGGCACCGCGCTGATTGTCCTCTGGCTGCTATCCCGCGTATTGCAAAACAATGTCTTACTGGCGCTGGCGGGGCTGGCTATCCTGGCCGGGCCCGCCGTGGTCTCGCTACTGGCGAAAGATAAAAAGCTACATCACTTTGCGTCTAAACATCGCATACGCCGCTGAACCCGTGGTGGCCGCTATCACCAATAGCGGCCACAAACTTCCCCAGACAATCCCCAGACTCGCGTCCTTAAGATAAATTTGCTTGGTAATATCAGTAAAGTGGCGGATAGGGTTTATCCACGTCAGGTTTTGCAGCCAGACCGGCATGTTTTCCACCGGCGAGACATAACCCGAGAGCAGAATCGCCGGCATCATAAAGACAAAGACGCCGATAAACGCTTGCTGTTGCGTGGCGCAAAGCGATGATATCAGCAAGCCAAAGCCTACCAGCGACAGCCCGTAAATCACCATCGTGAAATAAAACAGCGCTAATGAACCGGCGAAGGGAATTTGGTATGCCCAAATGCCGATAGCTAGCACGATCGTGGCCTGGAAGGTCGCGACAATCAGAGCCGGCACCGCTTTGCCGACGAAAATCTGCCAGGTGGTGAGCGGAGAGACCAGCAGCTGATCCAGAGTGCCTTGTTCACGCTCGCGGGCGACGGACAGCGAAGTGACGATCATCACGCCGATAGTGGTGATCATGGCGATCAGCGAGGGCACCACAAACCACTTGTAGTCCAGATTCGGGTTATACCAGTTGCGTACCACCAGTTCGCTATTGTTGGGCTTTGGCTTGCCGTCCATCAGTGTCTGCTGATACTCCTTGACGATCTGTTGCAGATAATTGGCGGCAATTTGCGCGCTGTTGGAGTTACGTCCATCAAGAATGAGTTGCATCGGCGCAGGCTGGAAGGTATCCAGATTCCGCGAGAAATCCGCCGGGAAGCGTACCAGCAGCAGCGCTTTTTGCGTATCGATAGTCGGCTGGATCTCCTGCGGACTGTTCAGCAATAGCACATGGGTAAACGCTTTCGCGCGGGCAAAGCGCTGGGTAAGTTCTACCGAATGTTTGCCGTTATCTTCGTTATAGATGGCGATAGTCGCGTTAGTGACTTCAAGCGTCGCGGCGAACGGAAACAGGATGACCTGAATCAGCACCGGCAGAATCAGGATCGCGCGCGTTTGCGGTTCGCGTAAAAGCGATTGCAGTTCTTTGCGAATTAACGTCCATAAGCGATGAAACATGTCCGTCCTCTCAGTCCAGTTTGTAGGCCTGATAAGCAAAGCGCATCAGGCATAATGCCGGATGGCGGCGTGAACGCCTTATCCGGCCTACGACGACAATTATCCATACACATATTTAATCCAGTCGTCGTTTGGTTTTTAGCCACGTCAGGCCAATAAACATCACCGCCGAGGCGATTAAAAACAGTACGTTAACGCCTAACACGACCGGAATATTGCCGGCCAGAAACAGACTTTGCAGGGTGCTGACAAAATAGCGCGCCGGAATAATATAGGTCACCGCGCGGATCACCGCAGGCATACTGTCTATCTGGAAGATAAATCCGGACAGCATAATCGAGGGCAAAAAGGCGGCGTTCAGCGCCACCTGCGCGGCGTTAAACTGGTTGCGAGTGATGGTGGAAATCAACAGCCCCATCCCCAGCGTACTCAGTAAAAACAGACTGGTGATGATAAACAGAATCACCAGCGAACCGCGATACGGCACGCCGAGAATAAACACCGATACCAGCATACAGAGCAGCATCGCCAGCATACCGAGAAAGTAATAGGGAATAAGCTTACACAGCAGCAGTTCAACACGCGTCACTTCGGTTGAGAGCAGCGCCTCCATCGTGCCGCGTTCCCATTCGCGGGCAACGACCAGCGAGGTGAGGATGGCGCCAATTACCGTCATGATAATGGTCACCGCCCCGGGAATGATAAAATGCTGACTGATCGCCGCCGGGTTAAACCAGTAGCGCGTCTGGACGTCGATAAGCGGTTCAAAGGTATCGCCGCGATCTTCCGCGCGCTGCTGTTGCCAGATTTGCCAGATGCCTTCAACATAGCCCTGAACGAAGTTGGCGGTATTTGGCTCGCTGCCGTCGGTAATCACCTGAATCGGCGCGCTGTCACCGTCGCGCGCCATTTGCTGCGCGAAATCCACCGGAATCACCACCAGTCCGCGAATGCGTCCGGCCTGCATTTTTTCAATTAATTCATGGCGGTTATCGCTAATGGTCGCGTCGATATAGGGTGAACCGGTCATCGCATGAGTGAAATCCAGCGCCTCCTGGCTTTGTTGTTCAAGCAGAATCCCCACCCGCAGTTTGCTGGAGTCGAGGTTAATGCCGTAACCAAAAATAAACAGCAACAGCAGCGGGATCACCACCGCAATCAGCCAGCTACTGGGATCGCGCACGATCTGGCGCGTCTCTTTGACGCACAACGCACGCACGCGGCGCCAGGAGAGAGACTTACTCATGCGTATGCTCCTTATCCCAGTCATTGATGAGAGTGATAAAGGCCTGCTCCATCGTTGGATCGGCCTGTTGCTCATCGGCGGCCTGCGCTTTGAGATCGTCCGGCGTACCGCTGGCGATAAGCTTCCCGCGATAAACCAGTCCGATGCGATCGCAATATTCCGCCTCATCCATAAAGTGGGTCGTCACCATTACCGTGACCCCTTTTTCCACCATGCTATTAATATGCAGCCAAAATTCACGGCGGGTGAGGGGATCAACCCCGGACGTTGGTTCATCAAGGAATAAAATATCCGGTTCGTGCATCAGCGAGCAGGCCAGCGCCAGTCGCTGTTTAAAGCCCAGCGGCAGCGCATCGGTGGGATGCGACGCGATGCTTTTCAGACCAAACGCTTCACTCATGCGCTGAATTTTTTCATTTTGCGCGCGGCCCCGCAAACCGTAGACGCCGGAGAAAAAACGCAGGTTCTGCTCAACCGTCAGGTTGCCGTAAAGCGAAAATTTTTGCGCCATATAGCCCAGATGCTGACGGGCTTTGCCGGAGCTGACTTTCAGGTCCATATCCAGCACCAGCGCCTTGCCGGACGTCGGCACCAGCAGGCCGCACATCATTTTAAAGGTGGTTGATTTACCCGCGCCGTTCGGGCCGAGCAGGCCAAAAATCTCGCCGCGCTGTACGACGAAATTAACATGGTCCGTGGCCGCGAAATCGCCAAATTTTTTCGTCAGTTCCTGCGCTTCAATCACCGTTTCGCCGGCAGTGCCTTCAACCGTATGCAGGATTGAACCCAGCGGAGACTCCGAGGTTCCCGCTCCGCCAAGCAGATCGATAAACGCATCTTCGAAACGCGGCGCGGTCTCATTGAGGGTGATTTCCGGCATCCCTTCGGCCTGACGAATATCTGCTGCGGTCGCCTCTTTTTTCAGGATCAGGCGTACTGAACGTCCCTGAATCATGCCGTCGCTCACCTGCGGCAGTCTGAGCGCTCTCTGTAGTAACTTACGGTTGTTTTCCTGTGGACTACTCATCAGAAAGCTACGCCCGGCCATCGTTTGCGTCAGCGCTTTAGGTTCGCCCTGATAGAGCAGCTCGCCTTCATTCATCAGCAGCACATCGCGACACTGTTCGGCTTCATCCAGATAGGAGGTGCTCCATAAAATCAGCATCCCGTCACCCGCCAGTTCGTGAACCATTTGCCACAACTCGCGCCGTGAAATCGGGTCAACGCCAACGCCCGGTTCATCCAACAGCAGCACTTTCGGTTCGCCGACCAGCGTACAGGCCAGCCCCAGTTTTTGCTTCATCCCGCCGGACAATTTCCCCGCCAGACGGCCAGTGAAAGGGCCGAGGGCGGTAAATTCCAACAAACGGGCAAAGGTCTTTTCCCGTATCTCGCCGGTAACGCTGCGTAAATCGGCATAGAGATTAAGGTTCTCCATGACGGTAAGATCTTCATACAGACCAAATTTCTGCGGCATATAGCCCAGAACCGCGTGCAGCTCGCTGTCGTTTTGTATCGGGTCGAAGCCCAATACGGACGCGCTGCCGCCATCGGCTTTGAGCAGGCCTGCCAGCATACGCATTAGCGTGGTTTTTCCTGCGCCGTCCGGCCCTACCAGCCCGGTGACATAACCGGAATGAATGGTACAGTCGAGCGGCGCGACGGCGGGTTTATCCATTCCCGCAAAGCGCTTCGTCAGACCGTGCAGCGTAATAACGGCCTCACTCATGCCGTGCCTCGTCATTAAATTTCACCGTGACTGGCATCCCCTGGCGTAACGCATCGTCCGCATCGGTGACGATAATGCGCAGGCGATAGACGAGATCGGTACGCAGATCCGGCGTTTCGACGGTTTTCGGCGTAAATTCCGCGGTGGGCGAAACGAAACCAATCTTGCCGTGGTAAGGTTTGTCAGGACGACCGTCGGTATACAACAGAATGTCGCGCCCCGGTTGCGTCTGACTGAGGTTGCGTTCATCGACATAGGCGCGCACCCAGACGGGGCGGGTCAGCGAGAGCGTTAATACCGTGCTGCCGGCGTTCAGCATACTGCCAGGCTCGACCGCGCGGGTGAGCAAGGTTCCGTTGGCAGGCGCGATAAGCGTGGTGTCCTGCAAATCAAGCTGCGCCTGCGCCAGTTGGGCCCTTGCCTGTTCCAGGCTGGCTTTCGCCTGGGCGATATCCTGTTCACGATTACCGGTACGGTACTGGCTCAGTTTATCCTGCGCGGACTTCAGCGTCGCCTGCGCCTGATCGCGCGATGAGCGGGCGTTTTCCAGATCGTTAGCGGAAATGGTGCGGCTTTTCCACAATCCTTGCTGACGGTTATAAAAGTTTTGCGCGTAGTCATAGGCGGCTTGCGCCTGTCTGACGGCGGCGGCGGCCTGGGCTATCTCTTCATCGCGATAGCCTGCCAGCATCAAATCATATTGCGCCTGCGCGACCGACACGCCAGCTTTCGCCTGCATCAGCGCGTTTTCGTATGGCGCGTGATCCAGTTCGCCGAGCACCTGTCCGGCTTTGATGGCATCGCCTTCATCAACATTCAGCGACGCCAGCCTGCCGCCGACGCGAAAGCTGATATTGACGGTACGGATATCGACATTACCGTATAGCGTCAGCCCATCGTCCTGCCGACTTTGATACCACCAGGTTCCACCGGCAATCACAGCGACGATCGCTGCGATTGCCAGTCCGATAACGACAGGTTTTTTCATCAGTCCAGACTCCTTTGCGTTAAACCGTGCAGAATAAGATCGATGTGGCAGGTTACCGTCTGGTAAATCAGCTCCGCTTTTTCTTCATCAAACTGCGGCCAGCCGGTACGTAACAGAATAGTTTCTTTGCCGAGACGGAACGCCAGCACTTCGCCCAGTAAGGCATGGGTATGCAAAATCATGCGCGTATCCTTGGCGTCGCAGCCGGTATAAGCGGCAACCAATCTTGTCAGATGGGTGTGCAACGGATCGATAACCTGTTCATGGACCAATTGATAGGCCGACGTGGGAGAGAGCTGCTCGCGTGAAATAAATTTGCTCAGGTTAACGGTGTCTTCCTGCGTCAGCAGCATAATCATGTTCTTGCAGGCGAGCAGAATGAGTTCGCGTATGGCGTCCCGGTCAGGGGCAGGCTGGCTAAACAGACGTTCCGCTTTTTCAGCATGGGGGCGAAATTTTTCGCCAAGAAAATCGGCAATCCACTGGGCGCAGGCGAGGTATAAATCCTCTTTTGAGCCGAAATAGTAAGTAATGGCGGCAATATTTTGCCCCGCCAGCGCGGCGATATCGCGCGTGGTGGCATGGAGGCCATACTCGCCAAACTGCGCCAGTGCGGCGGCAATGAGCTGACTTTTCGCCTGCTCGCCCTTGGTGGTCGTGGTGGGAATATTCATCACACGCCCTAATTTTTAATCAATCGATTGATTAACTTTAGGCGCACATTTCAGGTTTGTCTACCGCCAGCTATTAGATCTGAAATCCTTCGCGGCTTAGCTCTTTGGAAACCCAATTAAAGAATATCCTCACTTTCTCTTTTTGTTCATTGTGGTGTGGCAAAACGAAGTGGTGAGCGTTAACCGGCATACTCACGTCAGTCGTAAAAACGGGCGCCAGGTGGCGTTGGCTAACGCTTTGTCCGGCCAGTAAATTGCTTTCAAGAATAATACCCATGCCCATGCGTGCAGCCTCAATGCTCATATAGGAGCGGTCAAAATTAAAAATAAAGTTTTTATTCCAGCCGCGAACCTTATGCCAGGACAGCCAGTTGCTCCAGTTGATCAGCGTGCTATCTGAATGAATAAGATCGCAACCCAGTAAATCTTCAATGTTTTGAATGCTATGACTCGCTAAATAAGTCGATGATGTATAGGGGAGCATACGTTCATTTTTTATGGTTTTGACGACCAGCGTCGGCCATTGTGAAAGGCCGTGGCGGATATCGATATCGATATTATCACGGGAGAACTGAATACTTTCGTAAGAACAGGTCAGGCTAATTTTAAGCTCAGGCCAGGCCTGGCGAAATTTATTCAGACGGGGCATCAACCATAGTAATCCAAAACTCGGTGCTGAATGTATGCGTAAATAATCCTGGTGAATATCATTTATGACCTGGTTGGTAGCCTGTCCAATAATGTTTAACGCCCCCGAAACCTCTTTTAAATATTTTTCACCAATAGCGGTCAATACGACGCCTTTACTGCTGCGCGAAAAAAGTTTCTTTCCCAGATACTGTTCCAGACTGGCTATCTGATGGCTTACCGCGGAGGCCGTAACATTGAGATTTTCAGCTGCCAGATTCAGGCTGTTGGTATCAGCCACTTCAATGAATGCCTGGATATTGCGTAAAGATGGCACAGGCAAGCTTTTATTCTGTAGTGGCTGGTTCATGATTATCTCCGGTGAATGGAATGATGATCGCCCAATTTTATTACCCCAGGAAGTAAATTCAGCGGTTACTCCCCTAATACCTGGTCAGCTTAACATAGGCGAAAAATAAGTTATGGGGTAATTCGTGATGAAGTTAACAGTTTTATCTGCCATTTCTGTCAGTCAAGCTGATTCGACAATAATTTGAATCCAGTCACGAAGCAATTTTTCCTCATTCATAATTGAGGTTTTTTGAATACCGTTTCTTTTGGGGATTGTTATATTGCAACCACAGGCCTGATAACAAGGCGCGATGCGGTAAGGTTCGCGAAAAAAATATATACCCAAAATAATTCGAGTTGCTTAAAGGCGGCAAGGGAGTGAGTCCCCAGGAGCATAGATAACTATGTGACTGGGGTGAGCGACAAATCTGCCGGGAGCAGATTTGAACGTCGCGTGCGACGGCCCGTCAGGGCGAGGCCCATGGATGGGCCGAGTATCCGTAGCCAACACATAAGCAACTTGAAGTATGAAGGGTATAAACAATAATGAGGATACCCTATGTCACGTATAGATACTGTAGTCTGTACTGACGCCAGGAAGACAAAATATCGTTTGGTGGTTTTGACGATGATTTTCCTGGTGTATGCAATAAATTACGCCGACAGAACCAATATCGGCGCGGTGCTGCCGTTTATCATTGATGAGTTTCATATCAACAACTTTGAAGCCGGAGCCATCGCCAGTATGTTTTTCCTTGGCTACGCGGTAAGCCAGATCCCGGCAGGTTTTTTTATCGCCAAACGCGGCACGCGGGGGTTAGTTTCACTGTCAATTTTCGGCTTTTCCGCTTTTACCTGGCTGATGGGCACGGTAAGTTCGGTGTTTAGCCTGAAGATGGTGCGACTGGGACTGGGGCTTAGCGAAGGACCATGCCCGGTGGGGCTGGCTTCAACGATTAATAACTGGTTCCCGCCGAAAGAGAAAGCCACGGCAACCGGCGTTTATATCGCGGCCACCATGTTTGCGCCGATTATCGTGCCGCCGTTGGCGGTGTGGATTGCGGTCACCTGGGGCTGGCGGTGGGTCTTTTTCTCCTTTGCGATCCCGGGGATCGTGGCGGCGATTGCCTGGTATTTACTGGTTAAGTCAAAACCTTCAGAGAGCGGATTTGTTTCGCAAAGTGAACTGGAAGAGATTAATGCCGGGCGTGATATCCATAAAAACACCGTGCGGGAAAATATATTAATTGCCGATCGTTTCACTTTGCTGGATAAAATTATTCGGGTGAAAAAAATGGCGCCTATCGATACGGCAAAAGGATTATTTACCTCCAAAAATATCCTCGGTGACTGCCTGGCCTATTTTATGATGGTTAGCGTGCTGTATGGCTTATTAACCTGGATTCCGCTCTATTTAGTGAAAGAGCGCGGTTTTGATGTCATGAGTATGGGGTTTGTAGCCAGTATGCCGTGCATCGGCGGGTTTATTGGCGCGATTGGCGGCGGATGGATTTCGGATAAAGTATTAGGCCGTCGTCGTAAGCCAACGATGATGTTTACCGCTATTTCCACCGTGGTCATGATGTTAATTATGCTGAATATTCCGGCAAGCACCTGGGCGGTATGTGTTGGGTTATTCTTCGTCGGTTTATGCCTGAATATTGGCTGGCCCGCATTCACAGCATACGGTATGGCGGTTTCGGATACGAAAACTTATCCCATTGCCTCTTCTATTATCAATAGCGGCGGCAACCTCGGCGGGTTTGTCGCTCCGATGGCTGCGGGTTTTTTACTTGATAAGACCGGCAGCTTTAATTCTGTATTTACCTATTTCGGTATCTGCGCAGCAATTGGTCTGGTGGTTATTCTCTTCCTCGATGAGCCACAATAACGGAAATATATCCTGTTAATTAATATGACGTAATGTCATGGAGTGAAAATATGTTATTAAAAGATAAAGTCGCCATTATTACTGGCGCGGCCTCCGCACGCGGTTTGGGTTTTGCTACCGCGAAATTATTTGCTGAAAACGGCGCTAAAGTGGTCATTATCGACCTCAATGGAGAAGCCAGCGAAGCCGCGGCTGCGGCATTAGGCGAAGGTCATCTCGGGCTGGCGGCAAACGTCGCTGACGAAGTTCAGGTTCAGGCGGCAATTGAACAGATCATAGCTAAATATGGTCGGGTCGATGTACTGGTGAATAACGCCGGTATTACTCAGCCGCTGAAGCTAATGGACATTAAGCGCGCTAATTATGACGCGGTGCTTGACGTCAGCCTGCGCGGCACGCTGTTGATGTCGCAGGCGGTTATCCCGGTCATGAGAGCGCAAAAATCCGGCAGCATTGTCTGCATCTCCTCCGTTTCCGCCCAGCGCGGCGGCGGTATCTTCGGCGGCCCGCACTACAGCGCGGCAAAAGCCGGCGTGCTCGGTCTGGCGCGGGCGATGGCGCGTGAGCTTGGCCCCGATAACGTCCGCGTAAACTGCATCACTCCGGGGCTGATTCAGACCGACATCACCGCCGGTAAGCTGACCGATGAAATGACGGCCAAAATCCTTGCCGGGATCCCGATGAACCGCCTGGGCGATGCGGTAGACATCGCGCGCGCCGCGCTGTTTCTGGGAAGCGATCTCGCGTCCTACTCCACCGGTATCACCCTGGATGTTAACGGCGGCATGTTAATTCACTAAGCGAGGCAATGAGATGAAGATGACCGAATCACAAAAAGTCGCCGCGGCGGCGTGGCGCATCCGCCGCTACGCCCTGCAAATGGGGGAAGTTCAGGGACAGGGCTATATCGGCCAGGCTCTGGGCTATGCCGATGTGCTGGCAACCGCGTTCAGCCACGCGATGACCTACCGTCCGGAAGACCCTGAGTGGGAAGGGCGCGACCGCTTCCTGCTTTCTCACGGCCATTACGCTATCGCCTACTATGCGGCGCTGCTGGAAGCGGGAATTATCCCGGAAGAGGAGCTGGAAACCTACGGTTCCGACGACAGCCGCCTGCCGATGTCGGGGATGGCGACCTACACGCCGGGGATGGAGATGTCCGGTGGTTCGCTGGGGCAGGGGCTGTCCATTGCCGTAGGAATGGCGTTCGGGCTGAAGCAAAAGAGCAGCACGTCCTGGGTTTATAACTCTATGTCGGATGGGGAGCTGGACGAAGGTTCAACCTGGGAAGCGGCGATGTCGGCAGCCCACTATGGCCTGACTAACTTGATTAACATCGTTGATGTCAACAAACAGCAGGCGGACGGCGATTCGCGCAAAATCCTCGGCTTTGAGCCGCTGCATGAAAAATGGGCCGCTTTCGGCTGGTACGTACAGCGCGTGGACGGTAACGATCTGGCCGCGGTGATTGCCGCCTTCGACAACGCGAAAAGTCATACCGGCAACCAGCCGCGGGTCATTCTCTGCGACACGTTGATGGGTAAAGGAGTGCCGTTCCTCGAAACCCGCGATAAGAACCATTTTATTCGCGTCGATGCTGACGAGTGGCAAAAAGCGATTGCGGTGCTGGACGCTAACAAACCGGAAGGAGTGCTGTAATGAGCCAGAGTAAACCACGTTTAAAAACGTCCGCGATGATTGCTTCTATCGCCGATGAAGGCCAGGCGACGATCCCTGCGCCGTTTGGCGTCGCGCTGTCAAAACTGGCGGCGCAGCGCCCGGAAATCGTCGGTATGACCGCGGACCTGTCAAAATACACCGATCTACATATTTTCGCCCAGGCTTTCCCGGATCGCTTTTTCCAGATGGGAATGGCGGAACAGTTGCTGATGGGCGCGGCGGGGGGCATGGCGAAAGAGGGATTTATTCCCTTCGCTACCACCTACGCTGCGTTTGCCACCCGTCGCGCCTATGATTTTATCCATCAGGTGATCGCCGAAGAGCATCTGAACGTGAAGATCTGCGCAGCGCTGCCGGGTCTGACAACGGGCTACGGGCCAAGCCACCAGGCAACCGAAGATCTGGCGATTATGCGCGGCATTCCCGGCATGGTTATCGTCGATCCTTGCGATGCGCTGGAGATAGAGCAGGCGGTACCGGCAATTGCTGACCATAACGGCCCGGTGTATATGCGCCTGCTGCGCGGTAAGGTGCCGCTGGTGCTGGATAAGTACGACTATCAGTTTGAGCTGGGCAAGGCGAAACTGCTGGAGGACGGCAATGATGTGCTGATTATCTCTTCCGGGCTGATGACCATGCGTGCTCTGGAGGCGGTTGAAAAGCTACGCGCCGATAATATCAGTGTGGCCGTATTGCACGTGCCGACAATCAAGCCGCTTGATGAAAAAGCGATTATTGAGCAGGCGTCGAAGCCCGGTCGCCTGGTGATGACCGCGGAAAACCATACCTCGGTCGGCGGGTTGGGGGAGGCGGTTGCCGCACTGCTGATGCGCAAAGGCGTACGCTGTGAGCTGGATACCGTTGGTTTGCCTGACGAATTCCTGCTGGCCGGCGCGCTGCCGACGCTGCACGATCGCTACGGCATCTCCACCGCGATGATGGTAGAAAAAATTAAGCATCGTCTGCGTTAATGACTTTCGCCGCCGCGTTCTGCGGCGGCGCTTCTCTGTTTCCGTTCGAGGTTTCCATGTCGATTAATTCCATTGAAGAATTAAACGCGCTGGTTGCGCGCGTCAAAAAAGCCCAGCGTCAGTACGCGAGTTTCACGCAACAACAGGTAGACAAAATCTTCCGCGCCGCCGCTCTGGCCGCCGCTGATGCCCGCATTCCGCTGGCCAAAATGGCGGTCGCCGAGTCTGGTATGGGCATCGTGGAAGACAAAGTGATTAAAAACCACTTCGCTTCCGAATATATCTATAACGCCTATAAAGATGAAAAGACCTGCGGCGTGCTGTCAGAAGACGACACTTTCGGGACCATTACGATTGCTGAACCTGTCGGTATTATTTGCGGCATCGTTCCGACAACCAACCCGACCTCTACCGCGATTTTCAAGTCGCTGATTAGCCTGAAAACGCGTAACGCCATCATCTTTTCTCCGCATCCGCGCGCTAAAGAAGCAACCAACAAAGCGGCAGACATCGTTCTGCAAGCGGCTATCGCTGCCGGCGCGCCGAAAGATCTGATTGGCTGGATCGATCAAC